>NZ_QZFV01000123.1:0-27867 GCF_003600245.1 Amycolatopsis panacis | reverse complement strand
TGAATATTTGCAAGCACGTGGCGAGTTCTGCACCGAGCTGACGATTGCCTTGCGTCAGGGCCGGACCCGTCGGGTCAACCGGTCCCGCGCGACCTCAACCAGGGGGAAGATCCTCGACATGGTGAACATCAGCGAGCGCCCCAAGGAGGCCGACGACCGTGCGGTGCCCGGATTTTGGGAGGGTGACCTCATTATCGGCAAGGGGAACAAATCCCAGATCGCCACACTGGTCGAGCGCACCACAAGGTTCGTCATGCTCGTACGAATCCCGTATGACCGCAATGCTGAACGGGTCGCGGCGCTACTGGCCAGGAAAATGCAGACCCTTCCAGAATTCATGCGGAACAGTGTGACCTGGGACCAAGGGAAAGAAATGGCTCGGCACGCGGACTTCACGATCCGGACTGGGATGCCGGTCTATTTCTGCGACCCCCACTCGCCGTGGCAGCGCGGTAGCAACGAGAATACCAACGGGCTACTCCGCCAGTATTTTCCGAAGGGCACAGACTTGTCCTTGCACACTCAGGCGGAACTTGATAAAGTAGCGACACGGTTGAACGGTAGGCCGCGTGAGACCCTGAACTGGCGTAAGCCAATTGAAGTTTTCAGCGATCTGCTGGCGAGCCATGTGTCGCCATGATCATTTGATTCCGCCCTGTCTTTAGTGATGTATACCTTGTCCGCCCCCGTCGCGACACCGATCGAAACCCTCGTTCCAGTGCGCACCGGATCGTGCAACGGCCCGCAAGAGTCATTGAGATACTCGATCATGGCAAGCCTGGCCGGCGTACCAGCAGGCCAGAGACTTGCACCCTCAAACCAATGCGGAAGCCGGTGTCCACGCACCCCTGAGCCGCGAAAAGATGTCCCCACACCATCCTGCGACCATTTTACCAGGGCACGCGCAGCAGAATCGCCAAAACCCGAAACCGCATCCGCCACGACGACCGGACCCTGTTCACCATGAGCAATTACAGTGATCGCCGGATATGCCGAGACCTTTGATTCAAAGGCATCGACGTCGTGCATCGTCCACACCTGCTCAACCGAGTATTCACGAGCGACCAGTTCGCGTAATGCCGTTCCATACTGATTCCTCATCCAACGGTCTGCGCAAATGAATCCCACTCGACCGCCTGGTTTCAGCATGGCCAGGCAACGCTCGAAGAATCCGATATATATGTCACCTCGGCCGCGCATGGTCCGCCATTTCGCGCGATACTCTTCAGAGGTTTCCCTGAAAAGGTCATCATATCGGATATAGGGCGGATTTCCGACAGCAAAATCAATCTTCTCGTTCTCGATTTCGGAAAGCAGAAAATCTGCCTGTCTCACCCATTGCCGAGCCAAATTCGCAGCTACAGCGGGTGACGCACCCGAGTCGATGAGCAGGCTCTTACACCGGGCACGAGCGGTTCGCACGTTCCCAGCCTGCAGATCGTAAGCGCGGATGGCCTTACCCAAGCTCGTCAGCGCACGTCTTTCGGCCTTCGCGGACTTGATCAATCGCTCCACCGCCGGGAGCAGGAAGGCCCCGGTCCCGCACGAAGGCTCCACAAGACGAAGATCCCCGAGAGGCCGACCTACGGTGTATCCGACCAGGTCGAGCACCACGTCCACCACCCAGCGGCGGGTGAACACTTCGCCAAAGTTCTGGTCGGGAGCAGGCACGGTCACGGTCACGCGGCCATCCTAGAAGCCGGGTCCGACAGAACCCGAGGCGACACGCATGTTCGACACGTGCCTGAGATGCCCGCGAGCCCCACGTGCTCACTCCCCTACGCCGCTTTCCTCACCGGAGATCGACGGCCGCCCGCCTCGAGACGTGCGCCAGCGGGCCGGCCGGAAGCCCGCCTGCCTGAGGATGCGCGGGCAACGCGCCGGACAGCGGGATGAGCACGGAGGTCTTCGCCAGGTCGAGGGTCACCTTCGGGGTCTGCGCCGGTGGCGTGATCACGTCGACATCGGTCCCGCCGACGATCAGGGCCAGCCGGTGGCCTGCCGGGATCACATGGTCGGTGCTCGCCAGCCGGAACGTCATCGTGTACGGCTGGCCCGGCGTCAGCGGCGATTCCTGGCTCAGCGACTGGTAGTTCGCCAGATCCGCCCAGCCGCGGCTGAGGACGGTGTAGTCCACCTTCGTAGTGTTCGCAGTGGTCACCTTGTAGCAAGCGTCGTCGCCGGGGGCGTTGCCTCCCCAGCAGGTTTCCTGGCTGCCGGTGGTGATGCCCTCGCCGCGTGCGGAGAAGTTCCGGATCGTGGCCGGACCGTAGTCCACCAGCATCGCGGACAGCCGTGCGGACGACGTACTCGGCGTCGCTGTCACGGTGATCGACGAAGTACCGGAGACCTGTACCGGCGAAGCAAGCTCGCCCGTGCTGTAGAGCACGCGGTTCGGCGACATGGCCGACGGGTTCGCCGCCCAGCCGACTTCGCCGACCTTCGCGTTGTCCGTAAACGAGGTGGTTCCCGAAGCAGCGTCGGTGCCCAGTGTGCCGACGCCGGGGGTGTTGCCCGGCTGAAGGTGCAGCGTGGTCTGCGAAGCGTCCTTCGCCGGGTACGTGGCCTGATCCGCCCACTGGTCTGGTTGCCGCTCGACAGTCGCCATCGGATCCTTCTCGATGCCGTTGTCGATGCCCATCAAGTAGTGGTCGAACCAGCGGTGCAGCGTCTCGACCCATTCCGCGCGCCGATAGTCGAACGGATCCACGTGACCGGTCTGCGACAGCCAGATCTTGCGCTGGACGCCATTGGCCGCGAGGGCATCCCACCACTGACCGAAGTTGATCGTGCGGACGTTCAAGTCGTTGACGCCGTGCGAAATGAACACACTCGCGCGAACGTTCTTCGCCTTCGCGACGTAGTCACGTTCGGCCCAGAACGGCCCGTAATCCCCGTTCGCGGTCGCGCCTTCGACGAGTTTCCCGTTCTCCGCGGAGCAATCCTGGCCACCGTTGCGGGCCTCGACGGTCGCCGCGAGCTCGGCCGGGTCGAAGCCGAAGGCGGCGCCGTCCGAACGGTAGTAGTCGTACCAGGAACTGATCGCGGAGATCGGCACGATCGTCTTCAGCCCGTCGACGCCGGTCGCGGCCACGCCGTTGGCGATGGTGCCGTCATAGGACTTGCCGATCATGCCGACGGCGCCGCTGGTCCAGTCGGCGGTCACCGTGCCGCCGCCGGTTTTCGCGCCGTAGCCGGTCGCCCGGCCGTTCAGCCAGTCGATGACCCGTTTCGCCGAGTTCACATCGGACTCGCCGCCGACATCGACGCACCCGGTGGAACGGTTGGTACCCGCCAGGTCCACGAGCACCACCGCGTAGCCGCGCGGGACGAAGTAATTGTCGTAGTACAGCGGGAAACCGACCGGGCGGCCTTGGTCGTCGTAGGTCTTGAACTCGGTTTCGTTACCGCGCCCGACCGAGGAATAGTACGGGCTGGCGTCCATGATCACCGGGATCTTCGCGCCCGCCTTCGCGGTTTCCGCGGGCCGGACGATGTCCGCGGCCACCCGGTCCGGCTGCCCGTCGCCGTCTCCGTCACGGCCGGTGTCCACCCACACTGTTTCCCGGATCGCCCCGGCGAAATCGTACTGCGGCCCGCTGCCCGCCGAAACCGAAACCGAAGCCGCGGCCGTGGCCGGCGCGGCGACCAGCCCGGCCGCGAGCAGCGCAGCCACGCACCCTCCGATACCCAAACGCATCCCGTTGCCTCCCCGCATTCTGGGGCGCCAACGCTAGAAGCGGGCCGGTTCCGGCCGCCACGGCGGAAAGTCGGGTCTTGCCCGGCGGACCGGTGTGGACTGCCCGGCCCTACTCGCGGCGGGAAACGGCATGCGGCCACTCGCCGCCACCAATGGTCCGGTCGGCGGGCACCGGACGTCGCACAACGACCGCTCTCCTGGCCAGGCAACGGATCCAGATCGCCGAGTGACATTGCCCACGGACGCCCGGCCCGGTCGGCGTACTGACCACGTCGGCGACAATGCCGCCGTCGTACCGGCTCACCCGGCGCCGGCACACCTCCGAGCAGGCCGCCCCGCAGTGCCGCGGGCGATCAACCCGACGGCTGCCGAGCCGGTGGCAAGGACCGCACATCGGCCGCCCCTGTAAGGGCGCCGCGAAAACCCTCCCACCCGGCCGGATCGAAGCCCGCCGGAGTCCACATCGGACGGTTTCCCCGGCCGGCCGGGTCAGAGCCCGACGTTGCGGTACAGCGCACCGACCTCGCCGCGGTTGAGCCTGCGGATGGTGCCCGGCCGCTGGCTGCCGAGCTGCACGTCGCCGAGTGCGGTGCGGACCAGTTTGCGCACCGGATGCCCGGCCGAGGCGAGCAGCCTGCGCACGATGTGCTTGCGGCCCTCGTGGATCACCAGCTCCACCATGGTCCGGCCGGAGTGCATGTCCTTGACCCGGAACTGGTCCACCTTGACCAGGCCGTCGGGCAGCTCCCAGCCGGCCCGCAGCTGCTTGCCGAGCCCGCGCGGGACCAGGCCCTCGACCTCGGCGAAGTAGGTCTTGAGCACCCGGTAGGACGGGTGCATCAGGCGGTGCCCGAGGTCGCCGTCGTTGGTGAGCAGCAGCAGGCCTTCGGTGTTCTCGTCTAGCCTGCCCACGTGCACCACGCCGGGCGTCTCCTCCCAGCGGCCGCGCAGGTAGTCCCCCACGCACGGGCGGCCCCGGTCGTCGGACATCGTGGAGTGCACGCCCTTGGGCTTGTTGAAGACGAGGTAGACCAGGTCGTCGCGCAGGTTGACCCGCGTGCCGTCGACGTGGATCACCGCCTCGTCCGGGTGCACGCGGCGGCCCAGCTCGGTGACCACCGCGCCGTCCACCTCCACCCGGCCGGCCGCGATCAGGTCCTCGGCCGCGCGGCGGGAGGCGATGCCCGCCTGCGAGAGGACCTTCTGCAGCCGGACGCCGTCGGGGTGTTCGTCAGATGTCATCGATGGTGTCCACTTCGGGTAGCAGCGGAGCGATCGGGGGCAGGTCGTTCAGCGACGACAGCCCCAGGCGCTCCAGGAACAGCTCGGTCGTCACGTACAGCGTGCCGGTCGTCTCCGGGTCGGTGCCCATCTCCTCGATGAGCCCACGGGCCAGGAGCGTCCGGATCACGCCGTCCACGTTCACGCCGCGCACCGCCGCGACCCGTGCCCGGGTCACCGGCTGCCGGTACGCGATCACGGCGAGGCTCTCCAGCGCGGCCCTGGTCAGCTTCGACCGCTGGCCGTCCAGCAGGAGCTTCTCCACGAACGGGGCGTAGGTGTCCCTAGTGTAGAACCGCCACCCCTCGCCCACGCGCCGCAGGTCGATCCCGCTGACGCGGTCGGTGAACTTCTGCGCCATCGTGCTCAGCGCGACGCTCACCCTGGCGACCGGCTGCCCGACCGTCTCGGCCAGCGATTCCTCGCTCACCGGGGAGTCGACGACCAGCAGCAACGCTTCGAGCGCGGCTTCCAGCGCCTCGTCGTCTTCGACGTCGGGCAATCCGTTGCCCGCCTCGTCGTCCTCGGCCTCTTCCGGTTCGGACGCGTCGGCCTCGGACTCAGCGACCGGCGGTTCCCCGGCCTCGGAGGGCGCCTCCGGCTCGGCCCCGGCAGTCTGGGCCGATTCCTCGGCGGGCGAATCCGCTTGCGCCGCAACGGGTTCCGCAGTGTTGTCGTCTTCGGTGCTCACCCGTACTCCTCCTCTTCGGCGACCGCGCGGTCGTGTTCGGCGGCAGCGGACGCCTCCGCGACCGAGCCGCCGGTCCAGCGGACGTGCAGTTCGGCCAGTGCCTCCAGCTGGTCGAACTGCACCGACGATTCGCGGTACAGCTCCAGCAGCGCGAGGAACCGGGCGACGATCTCCACGGTGTGCTCGCAGTCGGCAACCAGGTCCTGGAACGTGGCCTGCCCGGCCTCCGCGAGCCGCACCCTCAGCAGGGCGGCGTGCTCGCGAACCGACACGCGGCCCATGTGGATGTGGGAGATGGACACCGTCGGCGGCGGCTTCGGCCGGAACACCGCCACCGCGATCTCGGCGAAGCGCTGCGGGGTGACGCCGAGCATGACCTCCGGCAGCAGCCCGACGTACCGCTCCTCCAGCGCCACCGACCGCGGATACCGCCGCAGCGCGCTCTGTTCCAGCTCGCCGAACAACGCGGCCACCTGCTTGTACGCGCGGTATTGCAGTACCCGGGCGAACAGCAGGTCGCGGGCTTCGAGCAGGGCGAGGTCGTCCTCATTCTCGACCTCGGCCGAGGGCAGCAGCCGCGCCGCCTTGAGATCCAGCAGGGTCGCGGCGATGACCAGGAACTCGGTGGTCTCGTCGAGATTCCAGTCCGCGCCCAGCGCCCGGGTGTAGGCGATGAAGTCGTCGGTGACCTGGTGCAGGGCCACCTCGGTGACGTCGAGCTGGTGCTGCGAGATCAGTTGCAGCAGCAGGTCGAACGGGCCCTCGAAGTTGCGCAGCCGCACCTTGAACTTCGAGGTGCTCAGGTCCGCGGCCATGCCCTCGGGGATGGTGCCGCCGTGCACGGTCTGGTGCGGCTCCGGCGACTCGGGATCCGCGGCGGCCGGGGCGTCGTCCACGGGGTCGGTGGCCGGACCACTCTCGACGGGTCCGCCGTCCGCGGCCGCCTTGCCTGCTCGTGCGTCTCCGGCCTCGTCGCCCGCAGTGGCCTCGGTGGCCACAGCATCGACCGGCCCGGCGGCCGGGGCGTCCTCGCCGACGGTGGCACCCTCGGCGGGTTCCGGGGCCGCCGGTTCCGGCTCCGGCTGCGCGGCCGATGCCGGTTCGTCCATCAGCTCTCGGCTCCGCCGTCCTCGTCGACCGCGCGCAGTCGTTGGACCAGCACCGATTCGTCGCCGCGCTGGTCGAGGTCGGCCAGCAGCACGGCGACCGCCTCGCGGACCAGACGCCCGCGGTCGACGATCAGCTCGTGCTTGGCCCGCAGCGTGAGCCGGGCCTGTTCCATCGCGAGCAGCTCCTCACCGGACACGTACACGGTGATCTTCGCGTCGTGCTTGGTCCGGCCGGACCCGCTGCGCGCGGCGTTGCGGGTCAGGTGATCGGCGTCCGCCGGCGGCTCGGCCGAAGCCGGGCCCGGGGCCGGAGCGGGTGACGGCGGCCGGTCGAGGGCGGGACTGGAGGCTGGGGAGGTGAGGCGGAACAGCTCCGACGCTCCGGGCAGGGAAGCGCGCCTGCTCACCGAGCGATCACCTCGCGGGCCAGCGCGCGATAGGCGGCCGCGCCGGCGGACTTGGGAGCCCAGGTCGTGATCGGTTCACCCGCGACCGTCGTCTCGGGGAACCGCACGGTGCGATTGATCACCGTGTCGAACACGGTCTCGCCGAATGCCTCCACCACGCGAGCCATGACCTCCTTCGAGTGCAGGGTTCTCGGGTCGTACATCGTGGCGAGAATCCCCACTATGTCCAGTTTGGGGTTGAGGCGTTCCTGCACCTTCTCGATGGTGTCGATCAGGAGCGCAACGCCTCGGAGACTGAAGAACTCGCACTCCAGGGGGATGATCACACCGTCCGCGGCGGTCAGTGCGTTCACCGTGAGCAGGCCGAGCGAGGGCTGGCAGTCGACAAGAACATAGTCGTAGTCCTCCAGCACCGGACGAAGGACCCGTAACAACGTGTGCTCGCGCCCTACCTCGGCGACGAGCTGGACCTCCGCCGCGGACAGGTCGATATTGCTCGGCAGCAGGTCAACGCCGTCCACGCGGGTCTTGCGGAGCACGTCCTCGATGCGCACCGAGCGCTCCATGATGACGTTGTAGACCGTTTGGTCCAGCTCGTGCGGCTGAATGCCGAGCCCGACCGACAGCGCGCCCTGCGGGTCGAAATCGACCAGCAGCACCCGGCGGCCGCATTCGGCGAGCGCCGCGCCCAGGTTGATGGTCGAGGTGGTCTTGCCGACGCCACCCTTCTGGTTGCACATGGCGAGCACCTTGGCCGGGCCGTGCCGCTCCAGCGGCGGCGGCTCGGGAATCTCCCGCCACGGCCGCCCGGTCGGCCCGATCCCGCTCTCCGCGCGCTCCTTGGCCCGCGCCCGGGCACGCTCCGCCCGCGTCTTGGGCGTGCGGTCCGGCTCGTCGCCCTCGTGCTCGGCGGGGGTGGCGATCTCCGCACGGCCCAGGTTCGCCGCGGCCGACCCCGCGGACGCGGCCGGGTACTCCGGCTGGCTCGGTGTCGACATGGCGGGAAAGCTCCTCTTCGGCGTGGTCCCCGGCAGCCTATGCGGCGGTCCGGAGCCCCGGCAAAGCGCCGCGCCGGACCGCTGGGGCCGAGTCACCGCAGCGTGCGAATGCCCTTCACGCTCAACCGAGGGCTCGCGGATGCGCAGTCGCGTACACCTCGCGAAGGGTCGTCACGGTGACGAGTGTGTACACCTGCGTCGTGGTCACCGACGCGTGGCCGAGTAGCTCTTGCACCACGCGTACATCCGCACCGCCTTCAAGCAAATGCGTAGCGAACGAGTGGCGCAGCGTATGCGGTGACACGACGGCAGTGATCCCCGCGCGTTCCGCGGTGTCTTTCAAGACCTGCCACGCGCTCTGCCGGGAAAGCCTGCTGCCACGGGCATTGAGGAACAGCGCGGAGGTGCCACGCCCGTGCGCGGCGAGCGCGGGACGGGCGCGTACGCGGTAGGCGTGCAGAGCTTCCAGCGCCGGACGGCCGATCG
Source organism: Amycolatopsis panacis (assembly GCF_003600245.1). NCBI lineage: Bacteria > Bacillati > Actinomycetota > Actinomycetes > Pseudonocardiales > Pseudonocardiaceae > Amycolatopsis > Amycolatopsis panacis. The sequence goes on along the minus strand of NZ_QZFV01000123.1, from coordinate 19,195 downwards.
GTACGAGGCGCTGTTTGCCGCCTTTGCCGTCCAGCAGCACGGTTCGTTCGCCGTCGTCCACATCGTCCACATCCAGCCCGACGGCCTCGGAAATGCGTGCCCCGGTGGAGTAGAGCAACTCCAGTAGCGCACGGTCACGCAGCGGACGCTCACCGTCCGGAGGTGGGGTGTCGAGGAGCTTCAACACATCGGCGACCGGCAGTGCCTTGGGTAGCCGCTTCGCTGCTGCAGGCGGACGTACGTCGCGAGCCGGGTCGTGTTCGGTGATGCCGTCGGCGTGCGCGAACTTGTGCAGCCCACGTACCGCCACCAACGCCCGCGCAGCCGACGAAGCAGCCAGGGGACGATGCTCGGCATCACCCTCGCGCAGGGCGGCGCCGAACGAGGTGACGTGCAACGGGACCACGTCAGGAAGCCGTTCGACGCCTTCCTCGGCCAGATGGGCGGCGTACCGGCGGAGGTCGCGGGCGTAGCTGTCGAGCGTGTTGCGAGCCGTACCCCGCTCCACCACCAGGTGGTCGAGGTACGCGGCGATCACGTCGGTCACGCCCTGGCTCGTCACGGAGCCACTCTAGCTCCGCGACCACCCACCACCGTGCTCACCGGGGAGGTCTGTGAAGGGACCCTTTACGGACTCAGAGTCCGTAAAGGGTCCCTTCACAGCCTGCGATCAGGCTTCGGCGAGCCGGCGGGCGAACCGGGTGGGCCGGTCCTGCCACGGCGCGTCGGCCGGGCGGGCTCCGACGGCGCCGGTGACCACCGCGTGCGCGGCGAGGACCCCGGACACCGTGGCCCCGTTCACCAGTTCACCGGCCAGCGCCATGCGGACCGCCTCGGCGAGCGGGAACCTGCGCACCACGAGATCGGCCTCCTCCTCGCCGAGCACCTCACGGTCCACTTCGGACAATTCGCGGGCGAGGAACACCCGGACCACCTCGTCGGTGAACCCCGGCGACGCGGCCACGTCGACCAGCGTCACCCAGTCCCGCGCGGTGAGCCCGGCTTCTTCGACCAGCTCGCGGCGCGCGGCCACCACCGGCTCCTCCCCCGGGTGGTCGATCAGCCCGGCGGGCAGTTCCCACAGCCGGCGCCCGAGCGGGTGCCGGTACTGGTGGACCAGGGTGACCGCGCAGTCCGCGTCGAGCGCGAGGATCGCCACCGCGCCAAGGTGTTCCACCACCTCGCGCCGCGCGGTGCCGCCGCCGGGCATCACCACGTCGTCGATGCGCAGCCCGACCACGCGTCCGATGTGGACGACCTCGCTGCCGGCGACGGTGAATTCGTGCGTACCGGGCTTGGTCACCGGACCGCCACCGGGGTTTCCGGCAGCTCCACCGGCAGCCGCTCGGCCGCCTTGCGGTCCACCACCGCCTTGACGAACGCGGCGAACAGCGGGTGCGGCCGGGTCGGCCGGCTCTTCAGCTCGGGGTGCGCCTGGGTGCCCACGAAGAACGGGTGCACGTCCGCGGGCAGCTCCACGAACTCGACCAGCCGGTCGTCCGGCGAGGTGCCGGAAAACACCAGCCCGGCCTCGGACAGCCGCTTGCGGTAGGCGTTGTTCACCTCGTAGCGGTGCCGGTGCCGTTCGGACACCTCGGTGCCGCCGTAGGCGCGGGCCACCTGGGACCCGGACTTCAGCTTCGCCGGGTAGGCGCCGAGCCGCATGGTGCCGCCCATGTCGCGCTCACCGGCGACGACGTCGCGCTGGTCGGCCATCGTGGAGATCACCGGGTGCGGGGTGGCCTCGTCGAACTCCGCGGAGTTGGCTTCGGTGACCCCGGCCAGGTTCCGCGCCGATTCGATCACCATGCACTGCAGGCCCAGGCACAGCCCGAGCAGCGGCACCCCGCGGGTGCGCGCGTACTCGATCGCGCCGACCTTGCCCTCGATCCCGCGGATGCCGAACCCGCCGGGGATCAGCACACCGTCCACATCGGACAGCACGGCGGCCGCACCGGACGAGGTCTGCGCGTCGTCGGAGGCGACCCACTTGATCTCCACCTTGGCGCGGTGCGCGAATCCGCCCGCGCGCAGCGCCTCGGTGACCGACAGGTATGCGTCCGGCAGGTCGATGTACTTGCCCACCACGGCCACGCGCACGATCTCGGCCGGGTTGTGCACGCGGTCGAGCAGGTCGCCCCACACCGTCCAGTCCACGTCCCGGAAGGGCAGGCCGAGCCGGCGCACCACGTACGCGTCGAGCGCCTCGCCGTGCAGCACCTTCGGGATGTCGTAGATCGAGCGGGCGTCCGGGCAGGCGATGACCGCCTCGGAGTCCACATCGCACATCAGGCCGATCTTGCGCTTGAGATCCTCGGGGATCTCGCGATCGGCCCGGCAGACCAGCGCATCGGGCTGGATGCCGATGTTGCGCAACGCCGCCACCGAGTGCTGGGTCGGCTTGGTCTTGAGTTCGCCCGAGGGGGCGAGGTAGGGCACCAGCGACACGTGCAGGAAGAAGCAGTGATCCCGGCCCACGTCGTGGCGGACCTGCCGGATCGACTCCAGGAACGGCAGCGACTCGATGTCGCCGACCGTGCCGCCGACCTCGGTGATCACCACGTCGGGGGTGGCCCCGTGCTCGTCCGGCTCGGCCGCGGCGGTGATCCGCTTCTTGATCTCGTCGGTGATGTGCGGAATCACCTGCACGGTGTCCCCGAGATACTCGCCACGCCGTTCCTTGGCGATCACCTCGGAGTAGACCTGACCGGTGGTCACATTGGCCTTGCCGTCGAGATCGCGGTCGAGGAAGCGTTCGTAGTGCCCGATGTCGAGGTCGGTCTCGGCACCGTCGTCGGTGACGAAGACCTCGCCGTGCTGGAACGGGTTCATCGTCCCGGGGTCGACATTGAGGTACGGGTCGAGCTTCTGCATCGTGACGCGCAACCCGCGAGAGGTGAGCAGCTGGCCGAGGCTCGACGCTGTCAGACCCTTACCCAGAGAGGAGGCCACGCCTCCGGTGACAAAGACATACTTGGTAGCCCGCGACTGAAGTCCCACGGGCCGCCAGCATATCCCACGCACGCGGAACCGCTCGGCAGCCCGAGCGAAAGCGCGTCGCGCTAGGCTGCGTCGCGTGACGGAAGCGCACGAAGACCAGTGGACGGCCCCAGCGGCGAACGCCGCCCTCGACGCGACTGTGCGCGTCCCGGGCTCGAAATCGATCACCAACCGCGCGTACGTGCTGTCCGCGCTGGCGAGCGCGCCAATCCGCGTACGCGTGCCACTGGACTCGCGCGACACCCGTCTCATGCTCAGTGCTCTGGCCACCCTCGGCGCGCGGTCCGAACAGACCGCGGACGGCTTCCTCGTGCACCCGCTCGACGCTGCCGGCGTACGCGGCGATGAAGTGACCGTCACGATGGGCAACGCCGGCACGGTCGCGCGGTTCACCCCGGCGCTGGCTTCGCTGGGCAACATCCCGGTGCGGTTCGATGGCGACGAAGCCATCCGCCGCCGTCCTATCGGGCCACTGCTGACCGCGCTACGTCGTGTGGGCGCGCGGATCGACGACGAGGGCCGTGGCGCGCCACCGTTCACTGTGCACGGTGACGGCGGGCTGCGCGGCGGCAAAGTCGACCTGGATTCGTCGGCGTCGAGTCAGTTTCTTTCCGCGCTGCTGCTCGCGGGACCGTCGTTCGACCAGGGCGTCACCGTGCGCCTCGTGGGCGACGCGCCGCCGAGCGAGCCCCACATCGCGATGACGCTGGACATGCTGCGCCGCTTCGGGGCCACTGTGGAGCGTGACGGCAGCGAGTTCCACGTTTCCCCCTCGAAGCTGTCCTGCCCGGAATACGTGGTGGAGCCGGACCTTTCCACTGCCGCGCCGTTCGCCGCCGCGGCAGTGGTGACAGGCGGCACCGTACGAGTGCAGGGCTGGCCGAAGCACACGACGCAGCCCGGTGACTGGCTGCGCAGCCTCCTGCCCGCGCTGGGCGCGAAGGTGACTCTCGACGACAGCGGCCTCGCCGTCACCGGTGGCCCGGCCATTCCCGGCGTGGAGCTGGATCTGCACGAGGTCGGCGAGCTGACCCCGGTGATCGCGGCGATGCTGTGCTTCGCCGAGGGCCCGTCGCTGATCTCCGGCGTGGCGCACCTGCGCGGCCACGAGACCGACCGGCTCACCGCGCTGGCCACCGAACTGTCCGGCCTCGGCGCCGGCGTGACCGAGACCGCCGACGGCCTGCGCATCACCCCGGCCCCGCTGCACGGCGGCGTCTTCCACACCTACGACGATCATCGCCTGGTGATGGCCGCCGCGGTACTCGGCCTGCGCGTGCCGGACGTGCGGGTGGAGAACCCGGGCACGGTCGGCAAGACCTTCCCCGGATTCACCTCGACCTGGGCCGGGCTGGTCGGCTGAGACCCGGCCCGCGGAATCCACCACGCCGGTACCCGCCCGGCTAGGCCCGCCACGCCGGTACCCGCCCTGCCCACCACGTCCGCCACCCAGGTACCCGCCCGGCTCGCGGAGTCCGCCGCACCGGTACCCGCCCGGACCGGACCGTGGCGCGCCCCGGTCACCCGACCGTCCGTTGTGGACAGCCGCTCCGGAACACCCGCGCCACTTCGGCACACCGACCGTTCAATCCACTGTGGACACCAGCGGCCGGCCCGCACCGAACGCCCCCACGACGTGCCACCGAGCTGCTCGCGCACTCCACCCTGAAGATCTGTGAAGGGTCCCTTCACGGCTTCAGAGTCCGTGAAGGGACCCTTCACAGCGCAGCCGTCGTCTCGGACATGGCACCACCCGGGGCGTGCATCAGCTTGCTGGGCGCTCGCCCTCGCCACCGTCGCCGAACAGCGCCCGCAGGGTCACCTCCCGGTTGACCCGGACGTGCTCGGCGGCGTACTCGCGGGCCCGCCCGGCATCGCCGGAGGTGATCGCCCCGACCAGCTTCCGGTGCTCGTCGAGCAGATCGCTCCAGTGTTCGTTCTGGCTGGTCAGCCAGCGCAACCGGCCTTCGAGCGGCTGAATCACGCGGGAGAGCAGGCCGTTGCCCGCGATGGCGACGATCTCGTCGTGCAACCGGGTGTTGAGCACGGTGATCCGCGCGCCGTCGCCCCGTTGGGTGACCCGCGCGGACTCGGCCAGCAGCCGTTCGAGCCGGCGTAGCTCGGGCTTCCCGGCCCGCTCCGCGGCGAGCCCGGCGGCCAGGCTCTCCAGCGCCTCCCGCACGTCGAACAACTCCTCGACGTCGACCCGCGCGAGCTGGCGCACCACCACCCGCCGCGGCGACTGCACGACCAGGAACCCCTCGGCCTCCAGGCTGCGGATCGCCTCGCGCACCGGGACCCGGGACACCCCCAGATCCTCGGCCAGCTCGCGCTCCACCAGCCGGTCCCCCGGCTTCAGCACGCCGGTGAGAATCCGTTCGCGCACTGCCTCACGCACCCGCTCACGGGTCGCCGCGAGTGGCCGATGCTCCTGCGCGCTGCTCACCGTTTCCCCTTCCCCGCCGCCGAACCCGGCGCACCACCGAGCCTATCGCCGCGAAGGTCACCCGAGCACGGATCGAGGTACGGCTGTGAAGGGTCCCTTCACGGACTCAGCGTCCGTGAAGGGACCCTTCACGGCACCGGTGCCGGGGCTCGCACAGGGGCGCGGCCAGTGAGCGCCTTGCTCCACGGCAGCCTGCGCAGCACCAGCACGATCGCGAAGGTGAGCAGGACCGTCGCCGGGTACACGACGATGGTCGTCCACGGCGAGCCATAGCGATTGCCGACGAACTCGATCAACGGCCCGAGCAGGGCGAGCGCGAGCGGATGGCACAGGAACACCGCGAACGACCGGTCGACCGCCCAGGAGATGAACCGCCCGGCCCGTTGCCTGCCCGCGGCCCAGCGGCTGCCCGTCATGTACAGCGCGGCGATCGCGACCACCACCCAGGGCAGCAGGTACGGCCGGTAGGCGTCCGCGGCCATCTCCGGCCACACGCCGTGCCCCACGCTCATGAGATACCCGGTTTCGAGCGCCGCGAGCCCGGCGACCAGTCCCGCAAGCACCCAACCCCGGTGTTCCCGCAGCCAGCCGTGCATCGTCTCCAAGTGCACTGCCGCCACCGCGCCGAGCATCGAATAGAACTGGTACGGCAGCAGCGTGGCGAAGAACCGGGAGACGGTGGTGTAGTCCACGGAGCCCGGTGGGTAGCTCAGGAAGCTCATCACCGCGACCTGCACCAGCGCGGAGACCGCGAGCACCGTCCACGGCCGCCGCCGGATCACCTCGACCAGCTTCACCAGCAGCGGGAACACCAGGTACACCTGCAAGGTCACCAGCAGGAAGTACAGGTGGTACCAGGCACTGCCGGTGGCGATCTGGATCAGCAGCGTCCACAGCTGATCGCTCAGCGGCCCGACCGGGTCCGGCGAAGTCAGCATGCCGTAGCCCCAGTAGAGCACCGACCACACCAGGTAGGGCACCGCGACCAGCGGGATCCGGTGGCGCCAGAACCGGCGCGCCTCCAGCGGCCTGCTCCGGTACTGGAACAGCAGCACGAAGGTGGTCAGCGCGAAGAACGCGGCGCGGGCGAAGTGCAGGGGCGCCTCGATCGCGGCGGAGAGCACGTTGTCCGGGTAGGTGGTGGAGACCAGCACGTGGATGAAGATCACCAGGGCGAAGGTGATGACCCGGTACAGGTCCAGCTGGCGCAGATGCCGCGCCTTCGCCGCCGGCGCGGAGGCCGGTTCCTCCGCGTGCACATGCGGAGTCTCAGTGGTCGTCATCGCTGCGGCATACTCCTGGGTCGGTGCCGATCATCGTGCCAGATTCGCGTGTGCAGCTGTGAATCACCCATGAAGTCACTGAAGGAAACCTGATGCGGGCCCGGCGAACCGGGCGTGACCGGCGGTTGCCGCCCGGCTGTGAGAACGGCCACGAAACCGTCCGCGCACAGGAATCGGCGGCGGTGCGGGGGTCCCTCACCCTCAGAAGGGATCCCCGTTCCGCCGCCGACGCTCGGGAGGACTCAGTTGCCCGCGGAACCGACCCCGGGCGCGGGAGACTGCGCGTTGCCCGCGATCCCGTAGCGGCCCGCGCCGCCGTCCAGCTGTTCCTTGAGCGCGAGCAGGGTGGCCACCCGGCCCGCCTGGGAGTCCACGTTGTCCACAGTGGACAGAATGGAGGTCGCCGAGGTGTCCGCGCGGACCACGCCGAGCGGGCCGCTGCCCTCGGCCGAACCCGGATCGCCGGCCAGCACCGCGCCCGCGCCGGAACGGTCGAGCTGCGCGGCGAACCGCGCGATGGAGGCCGCCCGGTCACCGGCGCCCTCCCCCGTCTGCTGCGCGCCGGTGAGCACGACGGCCAGCTGCGCGGGCTGCGCGCCCTGGGTCGGCTTCACGAACCCGCCGTCGGTGAGCCCGCTCAGGGCGGCGGCCAGCTCGTCCGGGCCGGACTGCGGTTTGGCGGTGCTCTTGTCCAGCAGCAGCACCGAGCCCAGCAGCGCGCCGGCCAGCGTGCCGGAATCACCCGCGGTGGGGAATTTCGCCCCGGCCGGCTGCAGCCGGGTCACCACGTCGCGCAGCTGATCGGTCTTGGCCGGATCGGTGAACGCGTCGGTCAGCTGCAGCTCCCCGGTCACCGAGGCGCCGGACTGGCCGACCAGCTTCTTGAGCGCGTCCCGGTCGGCCGGGCGCGCGTCCTGCGTGGTCACCAGCAGCACGGTGCGCTTGTCCAGCGCGCCGGCCACCATTTTCGGGCCCATCGCACCGGCGAACGCGTCCGCGTCGGCCAGCCGCGCGTTCAGCACGTTGCGCTGCGCCTCCAGATCCGACACCTGGGTGCCCAGATCCTTCCGCTCGTCGGACAGGCCCGAGAGCAGCGAACCGTTCAGCGCGGTCGAGCCGAGCACCACGCCGACCGCGAGGGCGAGGAAGCAGGCGGTGATCGAAACGATGTGGTAGCGCAGGGAAATCACGCGAAGAGCCCCCTCACCCAGGTGGTGAACGTGGACCAGGTGTGCTGGATCCAGTCCAGGTAGACGGAGCCGACGTCGGAGACGAGCAGCGCGGCGACCACCACGACGACGGCGGCGAGGACGAGCAGCGCGACGGCGCCCAGCGACACCCGGCTGCGGTGCAGCGTCGCGACGGCCTTGCCGTCGACCAGCTTGGTGCCCAGCTTGAGCCGGGTGAGGAAGGTCGACGGGTTGGACCCGGACCGGCCGTGGTCGAGGAACTCGCGCAGGGTGGCCTGGAAGCCCACGGTCACCACGAGGCTCGCGCCGTGCGCGTCGGCCAGCAGCAGCGCGAGGTCCTCGGAGTTGCCCGACGCCGGGAAGGTGACCGCGCCGATGCCGAGGTCCTGGATCCGCTCGACGCCCGCGGCGTGCCCATCGGGCTGCGCGGGGACCACGACCTCGCCGCCGCTGCGGAGTGTGGCGGTACCGATCCCGGTCGGATCGCCGACGATCACGTCCGGGACGTGGCCCTGCGCGCGCAGGGTGTCCGCGCCGGCATCCACGCCGATCAGCACCGGACGATGCTCGCCGAGGTACTTCTTGAGCCGCTTCAGATCTTCGGCGTGCCCGGTGCCGCCGGCCACCACGAGCACGTGCCGGTCGCGGATCGGCACCGTCAGCTCCGGCACGCCGACGCCGTCGAGGATCAGCGTGCGCTCGCGGCGGAGGAACTCGATGGTGTTCGCGGAGAAGGCCTCCAGCTGGGTGGACATCCCGGCCTTGGCCTCGATCATCTGGTCCGCGACGCTCTCCGCGGTCTGCTCGACGCCGGAGGCCAGCTGGCGTTCCCCCAGGTACACCGCGCTTTCGTGGACGCGCAGCTTGGTGCCGTCCTTGACCGTGCGCAGCAGTTCCCCGCCCACCGAGTCGATCAGCGGGATGCCCGCCGCGACGAGGATTTCCGGTCCCAGGTTGGGAAACCGGCCGGAGATCGAGGGCGAGGCGTTGAGCACCGCGGCGACCTCCGCGGCCACCAGCGCGTCGGCGGTGGCCCGGTCGAGGTCGAGCTGGTCGAGCACGACGATGTCGCCCACGCTCACCCGTCGCAGCAGTTCACGGGTGCGGCGGTCGACCCGCGCGACACCGGTGATGCCGGGGAGGGCTTCCTGGTTCCGCGCAAGGAGACCGGTGAGTTTCATGGGGCTGATGGTGACAAATTTGTGCCCGGGATTACCGCCGACGCGCCGAGGCCGAGGTGACCCGTTGTGGTGAGCCGTCGGGCGGCAATCCCCCGTTCAGGGTTTGCTGTCGGGTTGGGCGCCCGCGGAATCAAGGGTCCACCAGGGGCTCCCAAGATCATCAAGCAGCAGGTGACAGACCCGCACCGAGGTCCGGTAGTGCTCGCCGAAGCATTCCTCGTCCAGGTCCAGCACCCGGCCGAGCAACCAGCCCGCGGCCAGCTCGGGCCATGACTCGCAGTAACGACGGGCGAGGGCCCCGGCCTCCAGCAGGTGCAGCTCGGCGGTCAGCGGATCGCAGTGCCCGACGGCGAGACCGCGGCGCACCAGTTCCACCGCGCGGCCCACATCCCAGCCCCAAGTGCTCCCCACCGCGCTGCCCGGCATCAGTACCCCGTCCGCCCGCAGCCGCTGCTCGCACCGCACGATCCGGCGGAGGGTCTCGACGAGCAGCCCGGCCTGCCCGGACCGGCCGTGCGCACCGCACCACTGCACGGCGAGTTCCGCCCAGGAAAGCGGATCGAGGTCCGGCCCCTCCCGCAACGCGAGGACCACGGCGGCCGGAGTGAGCGGACGTTCGTCGCCGAGCAGTCCGTCGAGCGCGGCCCGCCAACCGGCCGCGTCCGAGACGTCCCACCAGTCGTGCAGCCCACGGACCTCGGCGACGTAGTCGTGCCGTCGCGCGTCGAGCACGTTCCACGGCTCCCCGACCAGAACCGCTTGCGGCGCACCGCAGGCGAGCGCGTGCGCGACCGGGCCGTCGAGATGCCCGTAGGCCGCGGTGTGCAGCCGCTCGACCTGCTGTTCGGCCACGGTGACCCGGTGCGGATTGGCCTCCAGCCACGGCTGCACGGCGGACGCGCGGACCCGCCACTCCCCCGGCGTACCCAGGTTGAACACGATCTGCGCACCGTCGCCGAGCCCGCACGTGGCCCAGTCGAGATCGCCGCTGAGGAACACGACGCCGTCGCCGAGGTCGGGCACCGCGCCCCGCGTGAACACCTGCAGGGACGGCTCGCCACCGTGCGCGCAGCAGACCCGCGCGGGCGACCACACCCGCTGCCGGGCCAGCCGCTGCGCCTCGTCCCGGTGGATCGGCACGAACAGCTCCTCGGCGCCGAGCAGCCCGAGGAACCGGTCGAAGTCCCCGTCCCGCCGGGCCAGCGCCAGCTCGGCCTCCACGTCCGCGGTCCGGGTCATGCGAGCGTCCAGGTCATACGGGCGGGCCAGTCCTTTCCGGTGCGAGCCGCACTCGGCCTCCGGCCGGAACGTCCCGGCGCGGTTTCAGTCTGCCGCAGCCGCAGTGCTCTTCTTCGGCTGGCCTGCGTGGCGTGAAGGGACCCTTCACAGCCCCAGAGTCCGTAAAGGGACCCTTCACAGCATTGACACCGGCCCACGCACCCGCCACCCGACCCGGCACGAACGCCGCCTCACGCCCTCACCACGCCTGCCTGCCCCGGGACCCCTGCGCCGCTCCTGCCCCCCAGACCACACCCCGACATGCTCCCGTCGAGCGAGACTCAGCGTTTCCCCCGGGCACCAACGCCCGCAAGCACCGGCCCGCCACTCAGGACTTCTTGGCGCGCTTACGTTTCCCCGCGCCGCCGGACTTCGCCGCCGGTGCGGCGGTCTTGTCCTTCTCCGCCGCCGCGAGGAGTTCCTCGGCGTGCGCGCGGCCGGTCTCCGTGCCGTCCATCCCGGCCAGCATGCGGGCCAGCTCCTGCACCCGGTCACCCTGGTCGAGCAGCTTCACGCCGCTGCGCGTGACCCCGCCGCTGGTGCCCTTGTCCACCACCAGGTGCTGGTCGGCGAACGCGGCAACCTGCGGCAGGTGCGTGACCACCAGGACCTGGTGGGTGCGCGCGAGCCGGGCGAGCCTGCGGCCGATCTCCACCGCGGCCCGGCCACCGACCCCGGCGTCGACCTCGTCGAACACCAGCGTCTGCACGGTGTCCGCGTGCGCCAGCACCACCTCGATGGCCAGCATCACCCGGGACAGCTCCCCGCCCGACGCGGCCTTGTGCACCGGCAGCGGCGGCGCGCCGTTGTGCGCCCGCAGCAGCAGTTCGACCTCGTCCACCCCGTCCGGACCGGCGTGCACCGCGTGCCCGTCGATGGCGAGGGCCTGGCGGTCGCCGTGTTCGGCGGGGCGCTGTTCGACGGTGATCTCCAGCTCGGCCTGGCCCATCGCCAGGCCGGACAGCTCCTTGGTGATCGCGGTGGCCAGTTCGGCGGCCGCCTTGCCGCGGGCGGCGGACACCTCGGTGGCGTGCCCGACCAGCCGCTCCGCCAGCTCGTCCCGGCGGGTGGCCAGCGCGGACAGCGCCTCCTCGGAGGTGTCCATCGATTCGAGCCTGCGACGGGCGTCCTCCGCCCAGGCGAGCACCCCGTCGACGTCCGCGGCGTATTTGCGGGTCAGGCGCTTGAGATCCGCCTGCCGGGCCAGCACCTTCTCCAGCAGCGCCGGATCGGCGTCCAGGCCCTCCACGTAGCCGCCCAGCTCCGCACCCACGTCGCCGAGCAGCACGGAGGCCTCCTCCAGCCGCGGCACGAGATCGCGCAGCGCGGAGTCCTCGGCCGAGGCCAGCCGCCGCACCGCCTCGCCCACCAGCCCGAGCGCGCCTGGCGCGTCCGGGTCGCCGTCCTGGGAGCCGGATACCGCAGCATGCGCGCCGGTGGCGGTCTCGCGCAGCTCGTCGACGGCGGCCAGCCGCTTGATCTGCTCGGTGAGCTCCACATCCTCGCCCGGCTCGGGAGCGACCGCGTCGATCTCGATCAGACCGTGTTTGAGCAGGTCGGCCTGTTGCGCCATTTCCCTCGAACGGGTGGAGCGTTCGAGCAACTCGGCGAGCACGTCCAGCCACGCGGCGCGCGCTTCGCGATAGGCGGCCAGCGGCTCGGCCACCGCGTCGCCGGCGAAGCGGTCGATCACCGCACGCTGCTCGGCGGGACGCAGCAGGCGTAGCTGGTCGTTCTGCCCGTGCACGGCGATGACCTGCTCGGACAGCTCGGCCAGCACCCCCACCGGCACCGAACGGCCGCCCAGATGCGCGCGGGAACGGCCGTCCGCCGCGACCGAGCGCACGGCGATCACGCTGCCGTCCTCGTCCACGTCCGCACCCGCGTCGGTGACGATCCGGCTCGCCGCGTCGTCCCCGGTGAGCGCGAACCGGCCCTCGACGTACGCCTTGAGCATTCCGTTCCGGACCTTGGACGCCTCCGCCCGCCCACCGGAGAGCAGGTGCAGGCCGGTGACGACCATGGTCTTTCCCGCGCCCGTCTCACCGGTCACGACGGTGAAGCCCGGGTGCAGTTCCAGCAGGGCGTCCTCGATGACTCCGAGGCCCTGGATGCGCATCTCGGCCAGCACGAGGCATACCGTAGCCGCCCCCACCGACCTTCCGTGCGCGCGAGGCCCGGTAACTCCTCTTTCCGCTGGTCGAACACCTGTGCGGGCGCGTCGCGGACCAGGTCAGACCGAGCGGCCGCCGCTGCGCCGTTCCCGCCAGCTGCGCACGGGCAGGCCGAACTTGTGCACGAGCCGGTCTGTGAACACGCCCTCGCGCAGCCGGACCAGGCGAACCGGCTGGTGCCCGCACACCACCTCGACCAGCGCGCCCGGCGGCAGATCGAAGGTGCGCAGCCCGTCGCAGGTCAGCACGGCCTTCGGGCCGGTCGGGTCGATCCCGACGGAGATCACCGACGAGGGCGAGACGACCAGCGGCCGGGAGAACATCGCGTGCGCGTTGTTCGGCACCACCAGCAGCGCCTCGACGTCCGGCCAGAGGATCGGTCCCCCGGCGGAGAAGGCGTAGGCGGTCGATCCGGTCGGCGTCGCGCACAGCACGCCGTCACACCCGAACGACGACACCGGCCGCCCGTCGACCTCGATCAGTGCGTCAAGTACCCGCTCCCGGGTGAACTTCTCGACGCTGACCTCGTTGAGCGCCCAGGTCCGGTACAGCTCGGTGCCCGCGTCGGTGACCGTGACGTCGACCGTCATCCGCTCCTCGACGTGGTACTCGCGCGCGACCACCCGCTGCACCGCGTCGCCGAGCGCCTCCGAATCGGCCTCGGCCAGGAAACCCACGCGGCCCAGGTTGACGCCGAGCACCGGCACCCCGGCCGACCGGGCCAGCTCCGCCGCGCGCAGCAGCGTGCCGTCGCCGCCGAGCACGAAGACCAGCTCCGCGCCGCGGGCCGGATCGTCCTTCGGTGCCACCACCGTGCACGGCATGGCCAGGCAGCCGTGCGGGTCGATCAGCTTGAGCATGTCCCCGTCGGTCACGCGCAGCCGGATCCCGGCCTCGGCGAATCGCTGGGACACCTCGCGGGCCGCGTCCCGGGTGGTCTCCCGGTCCGGATGCGCCACGAGCAGTACTTCACGTTCGCTGGTCACTGCGGTCCCTCCTGCACGGCGGCCCGGACAAGCCGCTCGGCATCGTCCACAGTGCCACCGCTGCGCTCCGCTGTGCGCCGCAACCAGACGAAGTATTCGACGTTGCCCGACGGTCCGGGCAGCGGGCTCGCCGTCACCCCGCGCAGATCGAGCCCGAGCTTCGCGGCCTCGGCGAGCACGCCCAGCACGGATTCCGCACGCAGCTGCGGATCCCGCACGACCCCGCCGCTGCCGAGCCGGTCCTTGCCGACCTCGAACTGCGGTTTGACCATCGGTACCAGGTCCGCGCCTTCGCGGGCGCAGGCGGCGAGCGCGGGCAGCACGAGCTTGAGCGAGATGAACGACAGGTCCCCGACCACCAGGTCGACCGGGCCGCCCAGGTCTTCCGGGGTCAGGTTGCGCACGTTGGTGCGGTCGAGCACGACCACCCGTTCGTCCGTACGCAGCCGCCAGTCGAGCAGGCCGCGCCCGACGTCCGCGGCGATCACCGTCGCCGCGCCGCCGCGCAGCAGCACGTCGGTGAAACCGCCGGTCGACGCGCCCGCGTCGAGACAGCGGCGGCCCTCGACGGCCAGCCCCTGCGGACCGAACGCCTCCAGAGCGCCGAGCAGCTTGTGCGCGCCACGCGACGCCCAGCCGGGGTTGTCCTCGTCCTTCACGACGATCGGCGCGTCGGTTTCCACGCCGGTGGCGGGCTTGCTGGCGACCATGCCGCGTACGGTGACCTTGCCACCGGTGATGAGCGCCGAAGCCTGCTCCCGGGAGCGGGCGAGACCACGGCGTACCAGTTCCGCGTCGAGGCGGGCCCTTCGGGGCACTCCGATCAGACCTTTCCGGTCAGACCCTGTCGATGCTGGACAGGGCGACGGTCAGCTCGGTGTGCACGGCCTCGAAGCGGTCCACGTGCTCGGCGGGCGGCAGCGTGTCCAGGTCGTCAAGTCCGGCCACGGCCTCCTCGATACCGGCCCGCGGGTCGGTCTGCTGCGGGCCGGGGCCGGGGATCGACGGGGGCCCGGGAACGGGCCGCGGAACGTTCGGATGCACCTGCCCAAACTACCAGTCAGGCCAGGCCCAGCCCGGTCAGCGCGGCACCGGCCGCGTCGCCTTCGGCCCGGACCGTGGTCACTTCGGTACGCCATGCGGCGGCGCAGAGCGCGCGAAGCAGGTCAAGTGGCGCACCTTCGCCTCGTACGGTGAGTACGTTGCCTTCGCTGATCTCCCAGCTGGGCCGCGGGCCGATGCGAAGCTCATCCGCGGGGAGGGTAAGCGCGGTGAGGTCCGCGCCGAGGTGCGTGGGCCGTTCAGCGGGCACGGCACGCAGCACGCTTGCCGGAGTGGCGACGCCGGTGAGGACGCACAACACGTCGAGCCCGGCCGCGACGGCGCCGGCGATGTCCGTGTCCAGCCGGTCCCCGACGACCAGCGCGCGCTCGGACCGTGCGGCCGTCTCGAAGAGCAACGGCTGCGGTTTCCCGGCGACCACCGGCTCGGTGTCAGTCGCCGTACGCAGCGCAGCGACCATGGAACCGTTGCCCGGCAACAGTCCACGTTCGCTAGGCAGCGTCGCGTCGACGTTGCACGCCACCCACAGCGCACCCGCACGGATCGCGAGACACGCTTCGGCAAGGTCCGCCCACGCGTTGTCCGGCGAGTGACCCTGCACGACGGCGGCGACCGCGGCGCTCGCCCTGCGCACCGGCGTCAGCCCCGCCGCGGCGACTGCGTTCGCCAGGGACGCCGTACCGACGACGAGAACCTCGGCGCCCTTCGCGAGGCTCTCACCGAGCACTGCGACAGCGGCCTGGGCACTCGTGTGCACTTCGGCGACCTCTGCGGACAGCCCCAGCCCCCGAAGGTGCGCGACGACGTCCTCAGGCGACTTCGAGGCGTTGTTGGTCACGAACCGCACGGCCGTGCCCTGGCTGCGTACGGCCGCCACGGTCTCGGGCGCGCCCTCGATGACCTGCGCGCCGTGGTACACGGTGCCGTCGAGATCGAACAGCACCGCGTCGTACCCCGCGAGCAGGGCATCACTCATTCGCAAGCTCCGCAGCCCGCTCGCCAGCGTCCGTCTCGCCCTCGGTGTCGGCTTCGGCGGCGTTGAGGAACCAGCGCGCCGCTTCTTCCGTACGCCCGGCCGCGACGAGGTTGTCCGCGTACGCGTAGAACAATCGCGCACTCCACGGGTCACGCCGCCCCGCCTCAAGATCCGGCCCCTGCAACGAGACCACCGCCGCGTCGACCTGCCCGAGGTCCCGCCGCGCCCCGGCCGCCACAATCGCCAGCTCGACCCGGGTGGCCTTGGTGAGCCGCTCCTTGTCGGTCTCCTTGGCCAGGTCGAGAGCGCGCTCCGGCCGCCCCAGCGCCCGCTCGGCGTCCGCGATGACCGCGATGTGCTCGTCGCTGCGCGTCATCCGCCGCACCGCGCGGAGTTCGGACAGAGCTTCCTGCCAGTTCCCGGAGTGATAGGCGACCAGCCCAAGCGCCTCCCGGACGATCGGCACGCGCGAGGCCTTGGTCTTGGCGTAACGGGCGTGCGCGAGCGCTGCCTCGGGGTCGTCTTCGAGCAGCCCGCCCGCAGCCGCCAAGTGCTTGCCGACGGTCTCGGCCAGCCCCTTCGGCAACGTCCGCAGCTCCCGGCGGACCTCTTCGTCGAGGTCGGAGAACTCCACGTCCTCGGGCAGCTCCGGCGCGTCGAGCAACTCGCGGGCCAGGGCTGCGTCTCCAAGCGCTTCGCGCCCTTCCCTCGCGCCTGGCCGCGATCCTCGGTCGTCGCGCTTGCCGCGGTTATCACGGGAATCGCGGCCTTCGCGGCTGTCTCCGCTGTCGCGGCGGTCTCGGCCGTCACGGCGGTCTCCGCTGTCACGGGAATCGCGGTTGCCCCGGCTTCCCCAGCTGTCACGGTTGTCCCGGCCTTCGCGGCGCTCTCGGCTGTCACGGTCGCTGCTGTCGCTGCTATCCCGGGAATCCCGGCTGTCACGGAAACCTCGGCTGTCCCGGCTGTCCCGGTTATCCATACCACGCTCGTCACGGGAGCCACCGTCGTCCCCGAACCCACGGTCATCCCGCGAACCCTGCACGTCACGCTGACCACGATCGTCCCGGAAACCGCTGTCGTCACGCGAGCCACTGTCGTCACGCGAGCCACTGTCGTCACGCGAGCCTCGCTCGTCACGCACGCCACGATCGTCCCGGAAACCACGACCGTCACTTTCGTCACGACCTTCCCCGACACGGCGGTCTTCCCGCGGCCGGTCGTCCGGCAACTCGCCGCGGTCCGCGTCATGACCCTTGCCTCGGTCCGCGGCACCACCGCCGTCGCCGCCGTCCCGCAGCCCGCCATGGTCCGGCAGGTCATCGCTGTCCCGCAGTCCACCACGGTCCGGCACGTCATCGCTGTCCCGCGACTCGGCATGCCCCGGCGAGACACCATCCCCGCCGGCCGCTTTCGACCGGCTTGAACGCTCGTCCGAAGCCGCCTCGTCGGCACGGTCATCCCGGCCAGCGCACGTCTCGCGGGCTACCGCACCCGCGCCGCCGGTTTCGCGCTCGTCACCGTTCCCAGCACCGTCGCCCTGGATGTCCCGGTCGCCACGGGCGTCCTCGTCCCGAGCCGAGCCGTCGCCCGATTCCTGTTCACCCGCAACGCCTTTCGCGCTGCCAGCGACCAGCTCGCCACCGCCATGGGCCAGTTCGACGTCCTCGCGACCGCCCGCCGCGACACCGTCGTCCCCAGCCGCACTCTCGTCGCGAGGGTCCCGGCCACCTTCGCGAACGCCGCCCGAGGCGCGATCGTCTCGCTGATCGTCACCCGAGCCACCCGGCCCGCGGTCGCCCGGCCGATCACCGCGTTCTCCGCTACGGAATCCGCCGTCAGAGCCCAGACGGTCCTCGAATTCATCGCTCTGGCCGCCACGCTCGTCACGCCGGTCACGGAACCCACCGCTCCGGTCCTCACCAGCACCCTGCCGGTCCCGGAAGCCGCCCTCGTTGTTCCGGAAACCACGGTCCGACCGCGCGCCGCCGTCACGATCGCTCGAAGAGCGCCGGTCGTCCTTACGGAAACCGCGGTCATCCCGAGACCCCGGACGGGACCCGCCGGCGCGATCCCCACGGTATCCGCCGGAATCCCGGTCGTCCCGCCGATCGCGGAACCCGCCGGACCGGCGGTCGTCACCACGATCTCCCCGGTAGCCGCCCGGCCCACGGTCCTCACGCCGGTCCCGGAACCCACCCGAGCCGCGGTCATCGCGCCGGTCGCCACGGGCGCCCCCGCGGTCGTCACGATAGCCACTCGACCCACGGTCGCTACGGAATCCGCTGCCGCCACGGTCATCCCGACGCTCCCCGCGGAAACCACCACTCCCGCGATCGTCCCGCCGGTCGCCGCGATAACCGCTATTCCCACGGTCATTACGGAATCCGCTGCCGCCACGCTCGTCGCGCCGATCATTGCGGAAGCCACCGGCGTCACGGCCATCATTCCGCTCCCCACGGGGACCACCGCCGGCACGGTCGTCCCGTTGCCCGCCACGGAATCCGCTCGATGAGCCACGGTCATCCCGACGATCGTTACGGAATCCGCCCTCACCACGACTGTCCCGACGATCCCCGCGGAACCCACTGCTGCCGCGGTCATTACGGAATCCACCGTCACCACGATTATCCCGACGATCGCCGCGGAAACCGCCGCTCGCACGGTCATCCCGCCGGTCGCTACGGAATCCGCTGTCTCCACGGTCGTCTCGCCGGTCTCCGCGGAACCCACTGTTCCCTCGATCGTCCCGGCGGTCTCCGCGAAAGCCGCCCGAGGCGCGATCGTCTCGCTGGCCGCCGCGGGAGCCACCCGGCCCGCGGTCGTCGCGCCGATCGCGCGAGCCGCCGAAACCACGGTCCTCGCGCTGTGCACCTCGGGAACCACCGGAATCCCGATCGTCGCGCCGGAACCCGCCGGAACCGCGATCGTCGCGGAATCCTCGCGAGTCACGGTCACCGCGGTTGTCACCGCGCCGGTCGTCACTGCGGAATCCGCTGTTGCCCCGCCGGTCGTCCCGATCGTCCCAACGGCGGGAGGAACGGTCGCCAGAGGAGGGTTTGCCGTGCGGCCGACCGCCGGAGCGGTTGTCGGAGCCGCGCCGGTCCTCGTCACGTTTGCCTGCGTAGCCGCGGTTGTCCCGCGGCCCGTCGCCGCGGCCCGGGCGGCCGGCGAAGCCACTGGCGCCGCGGGCACCCCGGTCGTCGCGGCGGGGCCGGCCCTGGTGGCCGCTGTCCCGGCCGCCGCGGTCCTGCCGCGCGCCGCGCCGGTCTCCCCGGGGCGCGTCGGACCGGCCGCCGCGGGAGTCCTGGTCGCGGCGAGCCGACCGTCCGGACCCATCATCTGCTGAGTCCCGTCGACCGAACTCGGACACCTGGCCTCCTGCCATCGAAACTCTTGAATTCTCACGGATGGTCCGCTAGGGGACCGGCTGTCCATCCTACGGGGCGGCCGGACGCCCGTTGACGTCGGCTGGTGGCCCGAGGGAGTGCGGGCATGCAGGGAGGCCCCGGGAGAGCCCTTGTGGGGGTTCTCGACCGGGGCCTGACCTGTCTAGGTTGAGTTCGGCGGTGTCCTACTCTCCCACAACCCTTCGGTTGCAGTACCATCGGCGCTGTCAGGC
>NZ_QZFV01000122.1:0-28581 GCF_003600245.1 Amycolatopsis panacis | reverse complement strand
CGGCACCAAGAACTGCTGATCACGATCCACCGGACGAAAACCCCTAGCCACACCAGGATTCTCCCGCCACCACAACCCCACACCAAGATCATCACCGGCGGGTCGCTCAAAAACGCAACAGCCTCTCTGGGTCTGTGAAGGTGCCCTTCACAGACCCAGAGTCCGCCCGCTCCACGGGAGGCAAGCGAGGTCGGCGATCGGCCCGGTGCAGCGGCTCGCCTCCGGGCACGCCGGGTTCGTTCGGCGCGCCTCCGAGCGGGCCGGGTTCCGGCAGCGTGGCTTCCGGACAGGGCCGGTTCAGGCGACGAGCCTTCCGGGTGGGCCGGGGTTGGGCGACGCGGCTTCCGGCCAGGCTGGGTTCGCGCGGGTGTGGCCTTCGGACAGGCTGGGTTTGCGCGGTGTGCCTTCGGACAGGCTGGGTTCGGGCGACGTCGTTTCCGGGAAGGCCGGGTTCAGGCGAGGTGGCTCTGGGGCAGGCTGGGTTCGCGCGGTGTGGCCTTCGAGCTTGCCGAGTTTGCATGGCGTGTCTCCGATCCAGGCCGTTCGGTGGCCGTCGGCGGACGCACCGGGGTGAGCGCGCGGTTTGTCGGGTATCGGGCCTGGTCCTGGAGAACCAGGCCAACGGGTACCCGGCATCGAGCCCGAAGCCTGGTCAGGCGCTGAGCCGAGGGCCAGCACCTCGCGGCCGGCAAGGGGTCTGCCTGCGTAACCGGCATCGGGTGTCTCCGGCACGGTGAAGGACGGCAGATGTCGTCAGGCCGCACGAGCCGTTCCCGCCCGGTGCAAGCCGCCCTGGTTCCGTGAGGCCGCGGAAGGCGGCCGTCTACGGTGGGGGATGACCGCCCGTATGTGACCCGCGCCGCAGCGGAGCGGACGGGGTGGACGCATAATGAGCAAGCGCTCAGTCGGCGAGGAACTGCCCGCGGATCGGCACGGAATGAGGGATCGATGAGGATCGGCACCGGCATCAGCTACTCGGGCGGCTTCGCCGAGAGCGTCGAAGACGTGGTCGAACTGGAGAAGGCCGGGCTGGACATCGTGTTCGTCCCGGAGGCCTACAGCTTCGACGCGGTGAGCCAGCTCGGCTACCTGGCCGCGAAGACCGAACGGATCGGGCTCGCGTCGGGCATCTTCCAGATCTACACCCGCACGCCGAGCCTCACCGCGATGACTGCGGCCGGGCTCGACTTCGTCTCCGGCGGCCGGTTCACGCTCGGTCTGGGTGCGTCCGGACCGCAGGTGATCGAGGGTTTCCACGGGGTGAAGTACGACGCTCCGCTGGCCCGGACCCGGGAGATCGTGGACATCTGCCGTCAGGTGTGGCGCCGTGAGCGGGTGCAGCACCAGGGGCGGCACTACACCATCCCGCTGCCCGCCGACCAGGGCACCGGGCTGGGCAAACCGCTCAAGCTGATCAACCACCCGGTGCGCGAGCGGATCCCGATCCTGCTGGCCTCACTGGGACCGAAGAACGTCGCGCTCACCGCGGAGCTGGCCGAGGGCTGGGAGCCGATCTTCTTCCACCCGGAGCGCGCCGCCGAGGTGTGGGGCGCCGCGCTGGCCGAGGGCAAGGCCAAACGCGACCCGGCGCTGGGCGAGCTGGACGTGTTCGCCGGGCCGGCGCTGGCCATCGGCGAGGACGTCGATCACCTGCTGGACCAGCTGCGGCCGATGGTTGCCCTTTATGTCGGCGGAATGGGCGCCCGGGGCAGGAATTTCTACAACACCCTCGCCGTCCGCTACGGTTACGAGGCTGAGGCGAAGCAGATCCAGGACCTCTACCTCGACGGCAAGAAGGACGCGGCCGCCGCGGCCGTCCCGGAGGAGCTGCTCCGCGCGATCTCGCTGGTCGGCCCGGCGAGCTACGTGCGGGAACGGGTGGCGGCGTTCGCCGAGGCAGGCGTGACCACATTGGTGGTCAGCCCGCTGCAGCCCGGCCGTGCGGCCAGGGTGGCGGCGGTCTCGCAGCTGCGGGAGCTGATCGGGTAGCCCCCGGCCCACCGATCGGTGCCGTCGCCGAAAGCCGTCCACTCGCCGCATCGGGAGTACCGGTGGGTGTAGGAACGGTTCGCCGGGGAAACCCGGGGGCGATGGCGAGAGTGAGGTAGGCAGCACCGTGGGCAGGATCGTGGGACCGGTTGTAGGCGTCTTGGATGTCGGATCGTTCAGCGCGCGGCTGGTCGTGCTGGAGCCCGGCGGATCGCCCCTGGAACCGGTGCTGACCCACCAGACGCGGCTGCGTCTCGACCGCTCGCTCGACGAGGAGGGCAGGCTGTCCTCCTGCGGGATCGCGGCCATTTCCGCGGCGGTCGCGGGCGGCATGGCGGTGGCGAAGGACCACGGCGTGCCCGAGGTGTTCCCGCTGGCCACGTCGTCCATCCGGGACGCGGTCAACGCGCAAGAGGTGGTGGGCCGCGTCGCCGGCAACACCGGCGTGGAGCTGCGCTTCCTGTCAGGTCGCCGCGAGGCGGAGCTGACCTACGTGGCGGCGCGCCGGTGGTTCGGCGCGGCCGCCGGTCCGTTGCTGGCGCTGGACATCGGCGGTGGCACGGTCGAGCTGTCCGCCGGTGCCGGTGAGCAGGCCACCTTCGCCCGCTCGTTGCCGCTGGGCGCCCGCTCGGTGACCCGCGACTGGCTCCCGGCGGAGCCGCCCGTGCGGGGAAAGCAGGTCCGCGCGTTGCGGGAACACGTGCTGGCCCAGGTCACCGAGGCACTCGGCGACGCCACGACGGAGCTGGCCGAGCACCGTGTGGTCGGCTGCTCGAAAGTCCTGCGGCAATTGGCCCGCCTGGCCGGCGACCGCGCCGGCAAGGACCGCGAACTGCTGCTGGACGACCTGCGCTCGTGGATCCCCCGGCTGGCCGCGATGCCGTCGGCGCTCCGGGCGAAGCTGCCCGGCATCTCACGTCAGCGGGCCCAGCAGGCCCTCGGCGGAGCGGTGGTGGCGGAGGCGCTGCTGACTGTTTCCGGTGGCACGGTGGCGATTTGCCCGTGGTCCACTCGCGACGGTTTGTTGCTCACGTTGCTGGACCGCTTGCCTGGTACGGGCAAGCGCGCTCGACCGGCGGCGTGACCTGCCCTGCTGCGCAGCGGTGGTGGCGGACGCTCTGCTGACCGTTTCCGGTGGCACGTGGCGATTTCCGTGGTCCACCCGCAACGGGCTGCTGTCCACGCTGCTGGACCGCTTGCCCGGCCCTGGGAAGCGCGGCGTGATTCGCCCTGGTGCGGAGCGGGAAAACGGGGTATGCCGGAACCATGACCCCGCGCAGCGACCTGTTCCCCCGCGACCACCACGACGACGAGGACGACCCTCCGGCCGAGCCACGCCACCCGCGGCCGGGCGGCAGCGCATTCCCGGACGCGTCGGCGTTGGGTAAGGATTCCGTGCTCCGGGACTCCGACGCGGCTCCGGACACCTTCGCAGACCCAGGTATTCCGGGCTTGCCGGAAGCCGACGACCTCACCGGCGAGGTGGCGACCGTTCCTGGACCGGACCTGACCCCGTCCCGCACCGAGGAGGTCGAACCGCCGCCGGGGACCCCCCGAAAGTCCTGGTGACCCAGCGGAACGAAACCGGTGCGAACGGCTCGGTGACACCGGCCACTGGGGACCGCGCCACCGCCGGCGCGGCCGTACGTGCGCCAGGTACCCCGAATACACAGGCTGTCCCGAGTAACGGGGCAGCTTTCTCCATCCCTCATCCGGGGCTGCTCGCGCCGGAGGGCTGCGTGGGCTGGATGGCCGGCCCCGCGCCGTCAGCCACCGCACGCCTGAGGCTCGAACCCGTCGCCCGGGCGGCCACCTCCCACTGGGGGAGGCAGCCGCCGAGCCTCAAGCCGTCCTCAACCGTCCGTCGGCCGCCGGTTCAGCCGCCGTTGATGAACTGCCGGACCTTCGACGCGTCCCGGCGCGCCGGGGCACGTCCCGCGGGCTGGCTGGGGGGTGGTCCGGCGTTCAGCACTGGGATCGGCAGCTGTTGTGGTTCCGCGGTCACCGTGAAGCGTTCGCCGTGGTGGATCAGGTCCAGGGTGGGGCCGTCGAGGACCTGGTAGGTGGCGTGGGTGTGCCCGATGGAGACCTGGAAACGGGTGCCGCGGAAGGTCAGGCGGAAGGTCAGCCGCCGCAGTTCCCCGGGCAGGCGCGGGGCGAACGACAGCTGCCCGCCATGGTCGCGCAGGCCGCCGAAACCGGCCACGGTGCCCTGCCAGGCCCCCGCCAGGGACGCCATGTGCAGGCCGTTGCGGACGTTGTTGTGCACGTCGTGCAAGTCCGTCAGGGCGGCCTCGGCCAGGTAGTCGTAGGCCAGCTGCAGATGCCCGACCTCGGCGGCGATCACGGCCTGGGTTCCGGCCGACAGCGAGGAATCCCGGACCGTCCGGGCCTCGTAGTAGGCGAAATCGCGGGCCTTTTCCTCAGGGCTGAAGGAATCCCCGCATAGGTGCAGGGCCAGCACGAGGTCGGCCTGCTTCACCACCTGCTTGCGGTACAGGTCGAAGTACGGGTAGTTCAGCAGTAGCGGGTAGGACTCCTGCTCGGTACCGCCGAAATCCCACTCGTCGTGCTGCAGGAAACCCTCCGACTGCGGGTGCACGCCGAGTTCCTGGTCGTAGGGCAGCGCCATCGCGTCCGCGGCCGAGCGCCACGTGTCGAGCTCCACCGTGTCCACGCCGAACCGGGCGGCGATGTCCGGGTGCCGCCGGCAGGAGTCGACCGCGGCGGACAGGTTCCGCCGGGCCATCAGGTTGGTGTAGATGTTGTTGTCCGCCACCGCCGAATACTCGTCCGGGCCGGTCACCCCGTCGATCCGGAAGTGGCCGTGGTGGTCGAAATGCCCGAGTGAGGCCCACAGGCGGGCCGTCTCCAGGAGCAGCTCGGTCCCGCAGTCGCGTTCGAACTCGGTGTCGCCGGTGGCGTACATGTACCGGAGAACCGCGTCGGCGATGTCCGCGCTCACGTGGAACGCGGCGGTGCCGGCCGGCCAGTACGCCGAGCATTCCGCACCGTTGATCGACCGCCACGGGAACGCCGCCCCGCGCAGGCCGAGCTGTTGCGCCCTCGCCCGCGCTTTGTCCATAGTGGAATGCCGCCAGCGGAGCGCGTCCCGGGCGGCGTCCGGCATCGTGTAGGTCAGCACCGGCAGGACGAAGGTTTCGGTGTCCCAAAACGCGTGCCCGTCGTAGCCGGGGCCGGTCAGGCCCTTGCCCGCGATCGCCCTCGTCTCCCCGCGCGCCCCGGCCTGCAGGAGGTGGAACAACGCGAACCGGACGGCCTGCTGCAGCTCCGGGTCGCCGTCGATCTCGATGTCCGAAGTGGCCCAGAAATCGTCCAGGAACTGGCGCTGCTCGGCGATCAGGCCCTTCCACCCAGTCTGTCGCCCACCCGCCAGCGCGGCCTCCACCTGCGCGCGCAGCGCGGGCACGGACCGTTGCGCGGACCAGCCGTAGGCCAGAAACTTGGTGATCCGCAGCCGTCCGCCCTTGCGCACGTCGACCGCGGCGGTGAGCCGGGCCAGATCGCCCTCGGCGTGGATGTCGGTGCGCAGCCCGTTGTCCACCTCGATCTTGTGGTCCATCGCGGCGGCAACTCGCAGACCCGACATCCGGGTCTCGTGCACCAGCACCGCCTGGTGGTCCGCGGCCTGGCAGAACTGCGGCACCAGCGGCGAGTCGAGAGCCGCGGCCACCCGCGGGTCCCGGGTGTCGGACTCGATCGGCTCGTTGGCCAGCAGATCGGACTGCACCACCAGCTGCAAGTCCTCGTCCAGCGGCTCGACCTCGTAACTGATCGCGGCCACTGCGCGCTGGGTGAACGACACCAGCCGTTCGGTGGTCACCCGGACGCGGCGCCCGGTGGGGGAGGACCATTCGGTGACCCGGCGCAGCGTGCCGGACCGGAAGTCCAGCACCCGGTTGTGCGCGGTCGCCACGCCGTAGCGCATGTCCAGCGGCTCGTCCTCGACCAGCAGCCGCAGTACCTTCCCGTCGGTCACGTTGACCACGGTCTGGCCTTCTTCGGGGTAGCCGTAACCGCCTTCGGCGTAGGGCAGCTCGTGCTGTTCGTAGAATCCGTTGAGGTAGGTGCCGGGCAGCCCGCGCGGTTCACTCTCCTCCAGGGTGCCGCGCATGCCGATGTGGCCGTTCGACAGCGCGAAGGCCGATTCGGTGCGCTGCAACGCATCCACGTCCAGGCCGCGCCACCGCAGCTCCCACGGGGAGCACTCGTAGCCGAATTCCGTTTCCGTCACGCCGGTCCTTTCCACCGTCCTCTCCTCCGTCGCGGTCACCGGGCGGACTCCGGCACGTCGGTCCCGGTCAGGAGTTCGGCGAGATCGTCGACCACCACGTCGGCGCCGTGCGCGCGCAGTTCGGCGGCCTGGTTCGCGCGGTTGACGCCCACGACATACCCGAATCCCCCGGCCTTTCCGGCCTGTACCCCGGATTGTGCGTCTTCGAACACCGCGGCCTGAGCGGGGGTGACTTCGAGTTCCTTCGCGCCGGCCAGGAACGAATCGGGGGCGGGTTTGCCGCGCAGCCCGTCGCGGCGGATCACCAGCCCGTCCACCCGGGCCTGCACGAACCGGGACAGATCCGCGGCGTCGAGCACCTTCGCGCCGTTGGCCGACGAGGTGACCACGGCGATCTTCAGCCCGGCCTGTTCGGCCGCTTCGAGGTAGCGGATCGATCCGGGGTAGGGATTGACGCCCTCCTCGTCGATGATCTTGAGGACCAGTTCGTTCTTGCGGTTGCCTATGCCGTTGACGGTCGGTGCGTCCACACCGTCGTCCGGAGTGCCCTCGGGCAGTGCGATGCCGCGCGAACGCAGGAACTCGCGCACGCCGTCGGCGCGCGGGCGGCCGTCCACATAGGCCGCGTAGTCGTGGTCGGTGAACTCCTGGAAGGTCTCGCCGTCGCGGGTGCGCAGAAACTCGTCGAACGTCCGCTTCCACGCTTCGCGGTGGAGCACGGCCGTCCCGGTGAGCACACCGTCCAAGTCGAACAGACAGGCGGTGATGGTGTCGGGCAGTCCGATCATGCCGTGCAACCTACCGGTCCACCGGCTTTCCCGTCGGTTCCGACGCGTGTGGCCGGCGCACCCGATGGATGGGGCCGCGCAGGCTGTGAAGGGACCCTTCACGGTCGCTGAGTCCGTGAAGGGTCCCTTCACAGCTTTCGGGCGGGGCGAGAGGCGGGGCTCAGCTTTCGGGGAGCCAGTTGCCGTGGAATCCGGTAGGCACCCGGGCGGGCAGGTGCACGGTGGCGACCGGGGCCGCGGCGATGTCCTGGGCGTCGAGCACGACCAGGTCGCTGCGATCCGTCGCGCCGTCGTAGACGTAGGTGAGCAGCCAGCCCGCGCCGCCGGGCTTGTCCTCGGCCGGGACGAAGACCGCCTCGCCGATCGTCTGGCCGGGCGCGAACACGTGCTCGCGCGACGTGCCGGTGTGCAGGTCGTAGCGGCGCAGCCGGTCCAGCATCAGGGCCTTGGTGGACCCGGCGACGTACCCGAACCGGGTGTCGAGACCGGCCTGGCGGTCGTCGATCCGCGGGAACTCGCCGGCCCGGTCGTCCAGCCGGTCCTCGGCCACGGCGCCGGAGGCGAGGTCGATACTCCAGCGCCACAGCTGGCCGGGCGTGTCCGGGGATTCTCCGAACATCTGGTCGTAGCGGACCACGTGCACCACGATCCGGCCGTCGGGGGCGTCGTGCGCGTTGAGCGTGTGGAAGACGTAGCACGGGGCCACCTCGAACCAGCGCACCCCGCCGGCCGGATCGTCGCGCCGCAGCACGCCGAGCCGGGCGCCGTAGCTGTCGCTCCACCGGTAGGGCATGCCGCGGCCGACCAGCTCGTAGTCGAACACCACCGGCAGATCGAAGAACACCACGTGGTCCCGGGTGAGCGCGAAGTCGTGCATCATCGTCAGCCCCGGCACGTCGATCGGCTGGCGCACCACGAGGTTTCCGGCCGCGTCGGCGCGGTAGTAGCTCACGTGCGGGGCGGTGAGGCTGCCGTAGCCGAAGAAATGCAGCTCGCCGGTCTCCGGGCAGATCTTCGGGTGCGCGGTCATCGAATCGGCGAGTTCGCCGCCGAAGTCGTAGGCGCCGACGGTTTCGAGATCGTTGGTGATCTCGTACGGCAGCGAGGATTCGACGAGGGCGAGCGTGCGGCCGGCGTGGTTGACCACATGCGTGTTGGCCGCGCTCGCGCGCAGGTTCCGGGTGCCGTCGGCCTGGTAGATCACGCGTTCCTGGTCCTCGAAGCTCTCCGTGCGGACCCAGCGGTTGCGGTACCAGGCGGCGCGGCCGCGTTCCAGCCGGACGCCGTGGATCATGCCCTCGCCGGTGAACCAGTGCGCGTTCTCCTTGCGCGGGTTCGGCCCGTTGCGCAGGTACCAGCCGGTCAGTTCCGGCGGCAGGGAGCCGGTGATCTCGAGGTCGTAGGCGGTCAGCTCGTCGTGCACCGGGGCGTAGTGGCCGGCGAGGTGGTAATCGGTGGTGGCCATGGGATCACACTGCTTTCTGTGCGCGGGCCCGGACGGCTCGCGGATAGCGGACGGTGAACGAGATGGGAACGGCGAAGCCGAGCACCTTGAGCACGACCAGCGCGGCGGTCGCGTGCGGCGCGTAGTGCAGCAGCACGGCTTCGGCGAGGCCGGCGACGGTGAAGCTCGCCGCCCACACCGTGGTGAGGACCAGATTGACCCGGCGGAACACCGCGGTCGCGGTGACCTCCGGGGAGACCATCGTCTTCGCGATCCCGAGGGTGAAGGGATGGCGGGCGAGGATCGAGCCCCACGCGGTCAGCGCCAGCCAGAGATCGGTCAGCGCGCCGACGTAGTCCCGCGCCGGCGAACCCGGGTCGTTGAACGCCCAGATCGACAGGCCTGCGAAGAAGGCGGTGGCGGATACCTCGATGAACAGGGTGTCCCAGCCCTTGCCGCGCCCGCGTTCGAGGGTGAGCAGCCCGCCCGCCAGCACCAGCCCGACCAGCGCGGACCACTGCCAGCCGGCCTGTGTGGACACGATCGCGAAGATGATCCACGGGAGGAAGCTCTTCAGGTAGTTCATCGAGATCCCCTTACCCATATTCCTATCTTGACATGTCGAAGTTAGAACGTCATGGATGCACATGTCAAGAGTGGAAGGTAGGCTGCGTGGATGAGTTTGCGACACGCGGTGCTCGGGATGCTGGCCGATGCCCCCGGCAGCGGCTATGACCTGCTGAAACGCTTCGAGAGCAGGGAGAACAACGCGTGGTCGGCCACGCAGAGCCAGCTGTACGGGGAACTGGGGAAGCTGGCGCAGACCGGGCTGATCGAGATGACGGTGGCCGGTCCGCGTGGCCGCAAGGAGTACGCGATCACCGAAGCGGGCCGCCACGAGCTGCGGGCCTGGCTGCTCGATCCGGTCCCGCCGCAGCCGGCGCGCAACGAGGCGTTGCTGCGGATGTATTTCCTCGGCGAGGTCGAGCCGGCGCAGGCCAGGGAGTACGTGCGGCGGCAGGGTGCGGAGGCCGAGGAACAGGCCGAGCGGCTCGACGCGCTCGACGCAGCGATTCCGTGGGACGACAGTGATCGCTCCTTCTACGGCAGGCTCGTGCTGGAGTGGGGCAAGCGCTACGCGGCGATGCAACGGGAATGGGCGGACTGGGCGGAGCATCGGATCCGCACGAACCGTGGATGACGCCGGGTACAAGGGACGAGGGCTGTGAAGGGACCCTTCACGGACTCAGAGTCCGTGAAGGGTCCCTTCACAGCTTTCGGGCCGCTCATCTCGGTGAGGCGGCGTACTGATCGATCTCCGTCAGCTCCGCGGTGCTGAATTCAAGGTTGTCCAGCGCGGCGATGTTGTTTTCCAGTTGCCGGACGCTGCTGGCGCCGAGCACCAGCGAGGTCATCCGCGGATCCCGCAGCGCCCAGGCGAGCGCGAGCTGGGCCAGGCTCTGTCCGCGGCGGCGGGCGATCTCGTGCAACGCCCGGATCCGGCCGAGCCGCTCCTCGGTGATCGCTGCCGGGTCCAGGGATTTTCCTTGCGCGGCACGGGAATTCTCCGGCACCCCGGCCAGGTACCGGTCGGTCAGCAGGCCTTGCGCGAGAGGGGAGAAGGCGATACAGCCCGCGCCTGCCTCGGTCAGGGTGTCGAGCAGCCCGTCGGATTCGGTCCAGCGGTCGAACATCGAGTACGACGGCTGGTGGATCAGCAGCGGCGTGCCCAGCGCGCGCAGCAGCCGGACGGCTTCGGCGGTCTGTTCGGAGCGGTAGGAGGAGATGCCTACGTAGAGCGCTTTCCCGGAGCGGACCGCGTGATCGAGCGCCCCGATGGTCTCCTCCAGCGGCGTTTCCGGGTCGAACCGGTGCGAGTAGAAGATGTCCACGTAGTCCAGGCCCATCCGGCCCAGCGACTGGTCGAGGCTGGCCAGCAGGTACTTCCGCGAACTCCATTCGCCGTACGGGCCGGGCCACATGTCGTATCCGGCCTTGGTGGAGATCACCAGCTCGTCGCGGTAGGGCCGGAAGTCGGTGGCGAGATGCCTGCCGAAGTTCTCCTCCGCCGAGCCGTAGGGCGTGCCGTAGTTGTTCGCCAGATCGAAATGCGTGACGCCGAGGTCGAACGCGCGCCGGAGGATCTCCCGCTGCGTGGTCAGCGGACGGTCGTGCCCGAAGTTGTGCCACAGCCCCAGGGAGAGCGCGGGCAGCTTCAGTCCGCTGCGCCCGCATCGGCGGTAGATCATGGCGTCGTATCGGGTGCTCGCCGCGAGATATGTCACGGGCCCGATGCTATCCGTGACGGCGTTCTACCGGCCAGTACAGTCGGGGTGACGCCGTATGCCGTGGGAGGTCGCAGGTGGGTACCGGGTTCTTCGCCGAGGTCGACGACGTTTCGGCGCGGCTGGCCGGCGCGGGGTATCTCGCGTCGAAAGCGGTGGCGACCACCGTTTTCCTGGCCGACCGGCTGGGCAAGCCGCTGCTGGTCGAGGGGCCGGCCGGGGTGGGCAAGACCGAGCTGGCCAAGGCGGTCGCCCAGGTCAGCGGCTCGCGGCTGGTGCGGTTGCAGTGCTACGAGGGGATCGACGAGGCCCGCGCACTGTACGAGTGGAACCACGCCAAGCAGCTGCTGCGGATCACCGCCGGCCGCGACGAGAGCTGGGAAGACGCGCGCACGGACATCTTCGGCGAGGAGTTCCTGCTGCGCCGCCCGCTGCTGACCGCGATCTCCGGCACGGAGCCGACCGTGCTGCTGGTCGACGAGACGGACAAGGCCGACGTGGAGGTCGAGGGCCTGCTGCTGGAGGTGCTCGGCGATTTCCAGGTCACCGTGCCGGAGCTGGGCACGATCACCGCGACGCGGACTCCGTTCGTGGTGCTCACCTCCAACGCCACCCGAGAGCTGTCCGAGGCGTTGCGGCGGCGATGCCTGTTCCTGCACATCGATTTCCCGGACGAGGAGACCGAACGGGCGATCGTGCGGCTGAAGGTGCCCGGGATCGAGGACGCGCTGGCCGATTCGGTGGTCCGGGTCGTGGCCGCGCTGCGGGCGATGGATCTGCGGAAGCTTCCCTCCGTCGCGGAAACAGTGGACTGGGCGCGCACTCTGCTCGAACTCGGCGCGGGTTCGCTGGGCGAGCAGGTCGTGCGCGATAGCCTCGGCGTGTTGCTCAAACACCGGGAAGACCTCGCGAAAGCCGGTGCCGGCCTCGATCTCGATCGGGTGCTGGACGCGTCGTGACCGTCATCGGCCGGCTCACCGGGTTCGTGCGCGCGTTGCGGGCCCACGGCGTCGCGGCCGGGCCGAGTGAGACGGCGGATGCCGCGGCTGCCTTGGCAGTACTGGGTTTCGAGGACCGCGAGCTGGTGCGCGAGGGGCTCGCGGCCGCGCTCGTGCGACGCGGCGGGCAACGCTCGGTGTTCGACGCGGTGTTCGACCTCTACTTCCCCGTCGGGGTCGGAGTGCCCGAGCTGGCGCGCGAAGATCCACCGCGTGACCGTGAGCAGCTGCGGGACGCGCTCGCGGCGGCGCTGGCCGAAGGCGACGAACAGGCGCTCGCCCAGCTGGCCGGGCTCGCGGTGGACCAGCTCGGCCAGTACGGCTCGCCGAACGGGGCGGGCGGTGGGTTTTCCGCGCACCAGACGCTGGATCGGCTGCAGCCACAGACGTTGATCGTGCGCGTGCTCGAAGCGATGCGCGCCGGTGGTTTCGGCGAAGGCGAGTTCACCGACCGGCTCGCCCGTGACGAAGTGCGCCGCCGGGTCGAGGATTTCCGCGGCCGGGTGCGGACCGAGGCACGGCGCCGCGCGGCCGAGGTCCGCGGGCGCGAACGGATCGCGCAGCACGCGATCGCCCCCGCCGCCGACCGGGTGGACTTCCTGATGGCCAGCCGGGCCCAGCTGGGTGAACTGCGCCGGACGATCCAGCCGTTGTCCCGCAAGCTCGCCACGCGGCTGTCCGCCCGCCGCAAACGCGCCATCCGTGGGCAGATCGACCTGCGGCGCACCCTGCGGCGATCGTTGTCCACCGGCGGGGTTCCGCTGCGCCCGGCCTACCGGCACCGGCGGCCCGGACGGCCGGAAATCGTGCTGCTGTGCGATCTTTCCGGTTCGGTGGCCGGGTTCGCGAACTTCACCATGCTGCTCGTGCAGGCGTTGCGGGACCAGTTCTCGAAGGTCCGCGTGTTCGCCTTCGTGGACAGCACCGACGAGGTCACCCACCTCGTTGACGCCGGCGCGGCCGACCCGGAACGGCTCGGCGCACGCATCCTCGGCGAGGCGGCCGTGGTCCGCTGGGACGGGCGCAGCGACTACGGCGGCGCACTCCGGCAGTTCACCGAGGAATGGCTCGACGCCGTCGGCCCGCGCACCTCGGTGCTCATCCTGGGCGACGCACGGACGAACGGGGGAGACCCGAACCTGGCCGCCGTCCGCGCGATCCGCGACCGGGCGCGGCACGTCCATTGGCTCAATCCGGAACGGCAGGCGCTCTGGTCCACCGGCGATTCCGCAGCGCTGGACTACGCCGGTCTCGTGCCGATGCACGAATGCCGCACGGTGCAGCAGCTCAGCGGGCTGGTCACGCGGCTGCTCCCGGGCTGAGCCACTCGCGAATTTCCTTGTGCAGCTTCGTTTTCACGGCTTCAGGCGCGAACGAGGCGGTGACCGCGGCGGCGGCCGGCCGGGCGAGCAGCCGGTCGTCGAACCCGAAAATCTCCCGTGCCCGGCGGATCCTGCCTTTTGCGTGCCCGTTGTGTCGCGGGTTTTCTTTCACCCGATGGCGCTCCTGGTTGCGGGAACTCAGGCGCCGCGCTCTGCGTTGGACAGGGTGAAGCCACGAGCGCAGGAGGACCTCCATGGCGATGATCAAACGACTGACCGTACTGGCCGGGGCCGCGAGCGCGGTGAGTTCCTACGTGCGGCGGAACCCGGAGAAGGTCAACCAGGCCGTCGGGAAGGCGGCGCACTTCGTCGACGAGAAGACGAAGGGGCGTTACCACACGCAGATCTCCGGTGCGGTGCGGAAGGTTTCGGACGTGACTCGCTCCGGACGGTGAGCCCGGGGGAGGCGTGGGTCGGGTTCGGTGTTCGGCTCCGGTACTTGGCTCCGGTACTTGGCTCCGGTACTTGGCTCCGGTACTTGGCTCCGGTACTTGGCTCCGGTACTTGGCTCCGGTACTTGGCTCCGGCTCTGCCCGGTTCCTGACGTCTTCGGTTCCGGGCACTTCGGCTTCCGGCGCCTCCGGCGTTCGCCCGCTCCCGTCCCGGGGCAGGAGTCACCCACTCCTGTCCCGGGAATTCGCCGGACTCACTCGGCGGCCAGCGTGGCGAGCACTCCCTCCCCGTACTTCGCCAGCTTGTTCTCGCCGACGCCGTTGACCGTGCCCAGTTCCGACAGGGAGCCGGGGCGTTCGGTGGCGATCTGGCGGAGCGTGGCGTCGTGGAAGATCACGTAGGCGGGGACGCCCTGTTCCTTCGCGGTGGCGGCACGCCAGGAGCGCAGGCGTTCGAACACGGGGGCCGCTTCGGCCGGGAGTTCGGCGGCGGGGGCGCCGCGGCGTGAGGTTCGAGGGGCGCGGGCTGCGCGTTCGGGTTCGCGGCGCAGCATGACCTGCTGCGAACCGTTCAGCACGGCGGTGGAGCCCTCCGTGAGCACCAGCGAGCCGTAATCGCCTTCCACCGCCAGCAGGTTGCCGGCCAGCAGCTGGCGCACCACCGCCCGCCACTCGGGCTCGCGCAGTTCGGTGCCGACGCCGAACACCTTGAGCTCGTCGTGGCGGAACTGGGTGACCTTCGGCGTCGTCTTGCCGAGCAGGATGTCGATGATCTGGCCGGCCCCGAACTTCTGCCGCCGCTCGTTGCGGAGACGGACCACAGTGGACAGTAACTTTTGCGCGGCCACGGTGCCGTCCCAGCTTTCCGGCGGGGTCTGGCAGGTGTCGCAGTTGCCGCACGGCTGGGCAGACTGGCCGAAGTAGGCCAGGACTTGCTGCCGCCGGCAGGTGACCGTCTCGCACAGCGCCAGCATCGCGTTGAGGTGCCCGGCCAGCTGCCGCCGGTGTGCCTCGTCGCCCTCGGAGCTGTCGATCATCTTGCGTTGCTGCACGACGTCCTGCAGCCCGTAGGCCAGCCAGGCGGTCGAGGGCTGCCCGTCGCGGCCCGCGCGGCCGGTCTCCTGGTAGTAGCCCTCCACGGACTTGGGCAGGTCCAGGTGCGCCACGAACCGGACGTCCGGCTTGTCGATGCCCATGCCGAACGCGATCGTGGCCACCACCACGAGCCCGTCCTCGCGCAGGAACCGGGATTGGTTGGCGGCGCGGGTCGCCTTGTCCAGTCCGGCGTGGTAGGGCAGCGCGGTGATTCCGTTCTGTACCAGGAAATCCGCGGTCTTCTCCACCGACGCCCTGGACAGGCAGTAGACGATTCCGGCGTCTCCGGGGTGTTCGGTGCGCAACAGGTCCAGCAGCTGCTTCTGCGGGGAGTTCTTCGGCACGATCCGGTACTGGATGTTCGGCCGGTCGAAGCTCGCCACGAAATGGCGGGCCTGATCCAGGCCGAGGCGGGTGGAGATCTCCCGGTGGGTGGCCTCGGTCGCGGTGGCGGTGAGCGCGATCCGCGGTACGTCGGGCCAGCGCTCGTGCAGCGAGGAGAGCATCAGGTAATCGGGTCGGAAGTCGTGGCCCCACTGGGAAACGCAGTGCGCCTCGTCGATCGCGAACAGGGCGATCTTCCCGCGGTCCAGCAGTCGCGCGGTGGCCTCCACTGACAACCGCTCCGGCGCGAGGTAGAGCAGATCCAGCTCTCCCGCGACGAACGCCGCCTCGACCTCCTGCCGCTGCGCGAAATCCTGGGTGGAGTTGAGGAACCCGGCGCGCACGCCGACGTTGCGCAGCGCGTCGACCTGGTCCTGCATCAGCGCGATTAGCGGGGAGACGACCACCCCCGTGCCGGGCCGCACGAGCGCGGGAATCTGGTAGCACAGCGACTTCCCCCCGCCGGTCGGCATGAGCACGAGCGCGTCGCCGCCCGCGACCACATGCTCGACGATCTCCTCCTGATCGCCGCGGAACGAGTCGTACCCGAACACGCGGTGCAGGGTTTCGAGAGCAGGGGAACGGGTGGCCGGCGCGGCCAGGTCGGGGTGTGCCACCCGGCCGATTCTAGGCCGGAAGACCACCCGCGAGCACCGCACCCACCGCATTCGGCACGAACGTCGCGGTCACACTGCGCCTCCGCAGGGCGAATGGCGGACGAGGGTTGCAGAGAGTGAGCGACACGCCGGGGCGGTGGTGTGGGGACGGTGTCCGGTGGGGTTGGCGGGTGGGGTGAACGGCCCGTTCGCATCGGGGTGGGGTGACGGGGGCGGGTGTCGGTTGTGGTGAGGCGTCGTGGGGTGCAGGGTGGTGGGGTGCAGGGCGGTGGGTGGACGGATGAGTGGTGGCGGAGGGGCTGAGGCGGTGAGGGGCTGCGGTGAGAGGAGGCCGGGTTCAGGTGTGGGGGACCAGGGTGTGGGAGGTGTTGGAGGGTGCGGTGCGCGGCAGTGGGGCCGAACGGGAGATCATCGGCCCGTGGCACGGCGGCGATGGTGTCGGCCGGACGTCGCGCAGCGCTCCCGGGGTCCGGAAGGCGCGGTGGCCGGGGATCGCCGGGGATGGCGCACAATGGCGTCGTGGCTTTCCCGATCACCGATCTCGCCGGGTACTTCTCCGGGGCGTGGCTGCTCGATCGGGGGATCGCCGGGGTGGGTGGGGAGGAGCTGGGGCAGGCCGAGGGGCGGGCGACTTTCGCGCTTGAGGGTGCGGTGCTCGTCTACCACGAGGTGGGACAGTTGCGGCTTGGGGCGCACAACGGACCGTTCAGCCGCACCTTGCGCTACCGGATCACCGGGTGCGGCCGGGCCGCGGTGTACTTCGATCACGGCGGGTTCTTCCACGAAATCGACCTGACCACCGGGGAGTGGGTGGCGGGGCATCCGTGCCAGGCGGACTTCTACCGGGGCAGCTACCACTTGCACGATCGGCGGGGCTGGCGGCAGGAATGGACGGTTCGGGGGCCGGCGAAGGATCACGTGATCACCAGCCGGTTCACCCGGGAGGACGGCTGAGGGGTGCTCAGCGCCGCCGGTTGCGCACGATCACCAGCAGCACCACGAGCGCCGACACCGCGCAGGCCACCACGATGACGGTGCCCGCCCAGCCGGGGATCGGGATGCCCGCGACGTCGCCGAAGCCGGGCATCAGGCGGTGCGTGCCGGTCTCCACGGGGCCGCTCCCTTCGCCGGGCGTGCGCTGCCGACGATACCCGATCGCGCGCGGACAGCCGGTGCGGCGAGGGGGATGATCGGGGCAGGCCAACCCCAAAAGCAAGGTCAACCCCGAAGAACAAGCCGACCCCGAGGGCAGGCCACCCGAGGAGCAGGCCAACCCCTGAGGACCAGGCCAACCCGAAGAACAAGCCAACCCGAGGACCAGGCCGACCCCGAGGGCAGGCCAACCCCGAGGAACAGGGCCGAACGCGAGGAGGAACGCGGCATGGACGTGGCGGGAGTGTTCACGGACGGATTCGCCCGGATCCGGGAGGTCGTGCACGAGGCGGTCGACGGGCTCCCCGCCGAACTGCTCCTCGCCCGCCCGGGCCCGGACGCCAACTCGATCTCCTGGCTGATCTGGCACCTCACCCGGGTACAGGACGACCATGTCGCCGGCGTCGCGGACACCCGGCAGCTCTGGACCGCGCAGGACTGGCACCACCGCTTCGGCCTGCCATTCCCGGCCGCGGACATCGGGTACGGGCACCGCAGCGAGGACGTCGCCGCGGTCCGGATCGGCGACCCGGAGTTGCTGCTCGGCTACTACGACGCGGTGCACGAGCACACCACGGGCTGGCTCGCGGGACTCACCGCGGCGGACCTCGACCGCGTGGTGGACGAGCACTGGGACCCGCCGGTGACCCTCGGAGTGCGGCTGATCAGCGTGCTCTCGGACGATCTGCAGCATGCCGGGCAGGCCGCCTACCTGCGGGGGCTACTGGGTGGCTGAAAGGCTGCCGGCCGGGCGGTCGCGCGTTCCAGTGGATCCGGAAGCGGGCTGTGGCAATCGGGAACGCAGCCCCGGTCCGCTCTTCCAGTGGCAGTGTCCATTTTCGACTGTCAGGGTGTTCTCGTTGCAGCGCAATGGTTTCGAGGGGAGAGACTTGTTCGGGTAGTGCTTCAGGTACGCCCATCGGCGTGGGCAGACGGTCGAGTGGTCAAGACGTCCCGCAGGTGATGGTGGTGGAACCGTCGGTGGAGACCACACGGACACCGTCGGTCCCGGGTGAGTCGCCGGCGGCGGACAGTGCGGCCACGGTGGTGCACGCGATCTGGTTGAGGCCGCTGGAGGGGATCACCTTCATCGGGTACGGCAGAGTCACCACAACCGGGTTGGCGGCGGTGTTCACCGAGGCCGGCGCGGCGTTCACCGGCAGCGCCGAGTAGTAGCCCTGCGCCGATTCAGCCGCGTCGGGGCCGCGGAACAGCGCGGTCAGCGCCCCGCTGGGGGTGACCACATCGGACTGGTCCCGGGTGACCGGGGCGAGCTGGCCATCGAAACGGAAGTACAGCGTGAGCTGGGTGCTGCCGTGGCCGGAATCGTAGGCGGCCGGGGCGTCCCCGGCAGGAATCACGTCGGTCGGCTGGACTCCGCAGGCGGTGGCCGACAGGCCGGTCACCGCGCCGGCCAAGGCGAGCACGATCGCGGTGGCGCGGTTCATCGGGCCTCCGGTGGGGTGCGGGGCAGCCGGAGCGTGAAGCGTGCTCCGTCGCCGGTATTGGCGGCTTCGAGTTCGCCTCCGTGCAGGCGGGCGTTTTCGCGGGCGATGGCCAGGCCGAGGCCGCTGCCCTCGGACCGGGCGCGTGCCGTGTCCGCCTTGGTGAACCGGTCGAACACGTGTGGCAACACGGCTTCCGGGATACCCGGGCCGTGGTCGAGGACGGTCAGAGTGACCGTCGTGTCGTCCGCCTCCAGCCGGACGATGACCGGTGGCGCGCCGTGCCGCAGGGCGTTGCCCACGAGGTTGGCCACCACCAGGTCCAGCCGGCGCGGGTCGAACGTGGCGGCGATGCCCTCGGGCAGCTCGGTCTCGATCCCGTCGCCGTCCGCCCAGCCCCGCGCGGCCATGCTGGCGCGGACGGCCAGCGCCACATCCGCTTCCTCGGTCCGCAACTCCGCGCGGCGGGCGTCGAATCGGGAGATCTCGACGAGATCCTGCACGAGCCGGGTGAGGCGGCGCGTTTCGGCCGACACCAGCCGCGCCGCGACCGCGGTGTCTTCGGGCAGCTGCTCGGCATCCTCGTCGAGCACGTCGGTGACGGCGTTCATCGCGGCCAGCGGGGTGCGCAGCTCGTGTGACACGTCGGCGACGAACCGGCGCGCCTCCGCTTCCATTGTCCGCAGCGTGCCGACCGTGCGTTCCAGCTCGGCGGCGGTGCTGTTGAAGGTGGTCACCAGGTCGGCCAGCTCGCCCGAACCCTTTGCGGGCAGCCGCACGTCGAGCTGCCCGCGACCGAGCTTGCGGGCGGCGGTGTTCAGCGCGCGCACCGGCCGCAGCACCTGGCTGGCGGCCACCAGCGCGAGCGCCACCGCGATCGGCAGCGCGAGCGCGGCGGTCTGCCACGCCCGCGTGGCCAGCTGCCCGATCGCGGCCTCCTGCTGAGCCAGCGACAGCCGCTGGTAGACCTCGACGCCGGTGTGCTGGGTGGAGCCGTCCCTGGCCGTCCGCATCACCGGCATGCCGATCACCAGCTGCGGGGTGCCGTCCGCGACGACACGCTGGAACTGGATCCTGCTGGCGCGGGCGACCTGGTCCCGCAGCTCGGGGGTGAGAGAGCGCGGATCGAGGCCGGAGCTTTCGCTCTGGTCCCGGTACACCACCAGGCCGACGCCTTTGAGGTTGTCGGCCAGGCGCTTGAGCTGGTGCTGGTCCGGGGGGAAGGTCATCTGCGGGAGATAGGTGGTGACCTGGTCGCGCAGGCGGATCATCGCCGGGTCCTGCGCGGCGGCCAGGATCGTGTTGCGGGCCGAGACGTAGCTCGCTCCGGCCGCGGCGGCGGCGCCGACCAGCATCATCGCCGCGAACCACAGGACCAGCCGCGGTCGCAGCCCGGTCCGCCACCGCTTGCTCACGAGCGGCCGAACCGGTACCCGAACCCGCGTACCGTCTGCACGTGGCCGGGGCGGGCGGGCACGTCCTCGATCTTCGCTCGCAGCCGCTGCACGCAGGCGTCGACCAGCCGGGAGTCGCCGAGGTAGTCGTGGCCCCAGACCACGGTCAGCAGCTGACGGCGGCTGTGCACCTGCCCGGGGTGGCGCGAGAGTTCCAGCAGCAGCTTCAGCTCGGTCGGGGTCAGCGCGACCGGCTCGCCGTGCCGGCGCACCTGCATCCCGGCCCGGTCGATCTCCAGGTCGCCGTGCCGTTCGGCGCCGTGGTCGCCGGAGCCGTGCTCGGCGACCGCCCGGCGCAGTACAGCGCGGATCCGGGCGTCCAGCACACGTGGCTCGATCGGCTTGACCACGTAGTCGTCCGCGCCCGCTTCGAGCCCGGCGACCACGTCGAAATCGTCGCTGCGCGCGGTGAGCATGATGATCGGCACCTGGCTCAGCACCCGGATCCGGCGGCAGGTCTCGAAGCCGTCGATACCGGGCAGCATCAGGTCGAGGACCACGATCTCGGGCGGTTGCTCGCGTAGCAGGGCAACGCCGTCCTCCCCGGACGCGGCGGTGCGCACGGTGTGCTGCTGCCTGCGCAACGCCAGTTCGAGGCCCTCGCGCACAGCCGCGTCGTCTTCCACCACCAGCACTGCCGCCATCTCGATCATTATGCGGAAGGGCACCTGTCCGGACGAGCCGGGTGCGGTTTGTAGCAAAATCACGACATAGTGCAGACGAGATCCCCATGTTCGGTGGCCATGCTCGGAGGCATGGGAGTAATGATCACCGACCGGACCCCGCCGACCGTCCCGATCGATGTCCCGCCCGTGCCCACCGAGACCGCACGGCACGCGCTCGCCGCCTCGCGGCCGTGGCGCACCGCGGTGCTCGCCGCCGCCACGGCCGGGTTGGCGTTGGCCTTCCTGGTCGCCTACCTGCTGTTCGTGCAGACGCCCGCCGGGCAGCGGGCCGAGGACGGCGTGGTCCACAGTGCTCAGTCGCTCACCCGGTCCGCGGTGGACTGGGCACAGCTGCTGCGGCAGCTGGACCTGGTGGTCGTGCTGGGTGCGGCGGGGCTGGCGGTGCTGCTGCTGGCGCTGGTGCGCCGGCGGTTCGCGCTCGGGGTGACTGCGCTGGTGCTGTTCCTGCTGCCGCTGGGCCTGGCGCAGCTGCTCAAGGTTTACCTGCTCGAACGCCCGGAGGCGCTCAGCGGATCCGGCGCGCCGGGCCACAACAGCTTCCCGAGCGGGCACGTCAGCGCGGCGACCGCGGTGCTGTTCGCGCTGGCCGTGGTGCTGCCCGCGCGATATCGGACCTGGGTGTTCGCCCTCGGTGCCCCGATTGTCGCCTGGGTGGCCGCGTCGACCGTCGCGCTCGGCTGGCATCGCCTCTCGGACACCGTGGGCGGCAGCCTGCTGGTGGCCACGGTGGTGTGCGCCGGCGCGGTCCTGGTCTCGGCGCGTCGCCCGGACGGCCGGCGGATCCCGCCGCTGGCCACCGCGTTCGCGCTGCTCGGCCCGTCCGCGGTGGTGCTCGGCGGCTACGCGGTGCTCTCCTCGGGGACCTCGGATTCGGCTCAGTTCGTCGCCGCGATGGTCCTGGCCGCGTTCAGCGTCGTCGCGGTCGCCCTGCTGGCTGCATGGCCACTCCGCCGGG
This sequence comes from Amycolatopsis panacis, assembly GCF_003600245.1. Taxonomy (NCBI): domain Bacteria; kingdom Bacillati; phylum Actinomycetota; class Actinomycetes; order Pseudonocardiales; family Pseudonocardiaceae; genus Amycolatopsis; species Amycolatopsis panacis. The sequence goes on along the minus strand of NZ_QZFV01000122.1, from coordinate 7,260 downwards.
TCAACTTCGACCCGGCCGGCGCCCGAACCCGTCTCGCGCCCTAGGGCGCTCGCCCGGAGGCTGTGAAGGGACCCTTCACAGCCTCCGGGTCCGTGAAGGGTCCCTTCACAGCCCTTGGCCGCGGGCTAAGCGGGGTTGCCTCGGGGCTTGATTCGTACGGCGGGCAGGGTGGGGGCGGGCAGTCGTGCCGGGCCGCCGGGGTGTGCGGCGACCGCGCCGAACCGGTCCGAACCGGCCTCCCAGTCCGCGCGGAAGGCCACGATCTCCTCGTGGCTGCGAGCCAGGAAGTTCCACCACATCAGGATCTCCTCGCCGAACGGCGGGCCACCGAGCAGCAGGGCGCGGGCCGGTTCCGGGCCGGGGTTCGCGATCGTCAGCCGGGACCGGCCGGTGCCGAGGTAGCCGAGCCGGGTGCGGCTCAGCGTGGTGCCGGCGAAGGTGATCTCGCCGAGGTCGGCCAGCAGCCCGTGTTCGAAGCCGGGGTCCACGTCCAGGGTCAGCTCGGCATCCGGTTCGAGCGTCAATTCCGCGCCCAGCAACGGGGTGTACGTGCGGACCGGTGAGGTCTCGCCGGCGAGCGTGCCGAGGAAGACCCGCGCGGTGGCGCCGGGCATCGTGGTGACCGGGGGCGCGTAATGCTGGAAATCGCGCGCCGCGTCCCGGTGCTCCTCCGGCAACGCGACCCAGAGCTGGACGCCGTGCAGGGTGGTGGTCTGCGGGGTGGACACCTCTTCGTGGCAGATGCCGTGCCCGCCGGTCATCAGGTTCAGCTCGCCCGGACGGACCATCGCGTGCGAGCCGAGGCTGTCACGGTGCTCGATCTCGCCGTCGAACAGCCAGCTGACCGTCTGCAGCCCGGTGTGCGGGTGCGGGCCGACCGACATGCCGCCGTGCACCGCCGGGTCGACCGGGCCGTAGTGGTCGGCGAAGCACCAGGCGCCGATGAGGGAACGCTTGCGCTGCGGCAGCGTCCGCCGCACCGGCATCGCCCGCGGCCCGCCGAGCGGTACCGATCGTGCTTCCAGCACCTCGGCTTCGCCCGGTCCGCACGGACCGGTCCCGCAGGCGAGTTCGGCCGGTTCCGTCTCGACGTTGCTCATGCCGCCACGATAACCGGAGCCGGGGCAGTCCTCCCTGGCCTCGACGGTGAACGCGTCCTGCACCTGGCGTACCAGCGACGGATGCGCGAGCAGGCCGACCGCGGCGGTGGCGGGCAGCGTCGAGCAGGCCCGCGGCGGCGAATTCCGGGGTGCAGGCGGTGTACGCCGGATCGGCGATCGCGACGGACGGGTGCAGGGTGAGGACGCGGACGCTCACGTCGCCCAGCTCGGACCACTCCGGCGGACGGTCCGGGTCGGGCGGCGTGGCGGCGATGCCGCGCCAAATACCCAGCCGGACGGTCTTTGATCCGGTCCGGCAGTGGGTAATTCGGCCGTGTGCGCCCAGCGTCCGCGCGGGCAGGGTCGGTGGTATGACTGTGGGAAGCTACCGGGTGCGGCCGGCCGAGGTGTCCTCGATCGTGAAGAACGTGGAGGGCCTCGGCGCGTCGGCGCTGGCGGCCACGCGGGACCTGGAAAAGCTCGTGCTCGATGCGTTGTCCTTCGCCGGGATCGGCAGTGGCGTGGCGGCGGCGAGCACCGCGCTGCAGTCGAGACTGGTGTCCTCGCTGAGCGGATTCGCGGACCTGATCGGCCAGGTGAACGGCAAAGTGCAGGCCGCGGCCCAGTCCTACGCCGACGCGGACATCGCGACCGCGCAGGGCTACGGGGGTTCGCCCACCGGGGGAGGCGCTGCCGCACCGGCCGCCGCGCCCGGGCGGCTCGACGACCGCGTGGTCGATTCGATCATGCGTTCCGAGGGTGCCGGTGGTGAACAGGGCGGCGTGCCGGAGGTGTACGGCTTCCGGCAGAACATGCACAACGGCTACGACCGGATCATGGCCGCCCGGCGCCGGTACGGCGTCGGCAGCGCCGAAGAACGGGCCGTGGTGGCGGATCTGATGACCGCGAACGCGCGGCGGGCGGGGGCGCTCGAATTCACTGATCCCGGTTCGCAGGCGGCGGTCATGTCCGGCGCGCACATGCGGGGCGCGGGCGGCGTGCGGGCGATCCTCAACCACATGGCCGGCGCGGACATCGAACGCAGCGCCCGTGCACTCGACCCGGGCACCGCGCAGCAGCTGCAAAGCCTTTCCCCGGACGAGTTCCAGCAGCAGTTCCACGACGCCCGCATCGAGTACGACCGTCAGGTCTACGGCGGCACCACGACCACCCAGGGCGGCCACTCGCAGAACTGGTGGGACCGCTACGGCCACGGCCTGACCGAGCGCTACGACCGGGAGCAGCTGGAGTTCGGGCGGCTCTCCCGGTAACGCCCGCCGGTCACGGGGATTCTTCGTCCAGAGTGGACAGCTGGGTGGTCAGGTCGTCGACGAACCGGGCGAGCAGCCTGCCCAGTTCGGAGCGGTCCTGCGGGGTCCAGTCCGTCAGCGCTTCGGTGAACCAGCCGAGCAGAGACAGGCCGGAAGTCGGTTGCGGTACCGCTGTTCCGGTGGTCATCGACTGTCCACAGTGGCCGGTTTCGGGTGTGCCCGGACCTGTTCTGCTGACCGGGCGCGCACTCTTGCCGCCGGGGCGTTGCCACGGACGGGGCGGGCGAGGACGGTTGCGGGACCGGTGCGCACTCCGGAAATGACCCCCGGCCCACCCTAGGCGGAGGGTGGGCCGGGCCCGGTCGCCCACCCGCACTCCCCGCCTGCGGCACCTCACCGCGACCGACCGTGGGTCTGTGAAGGGTCCCTTCACGGACTCTGAGGCTGTGAAGGGACCCTTCACAGCTTTGAAGCGCGGGCATCGCCGACCTCGCCTCGCTGGTCGCGCTGCTCGCCTCCCCGGCGGCGGCCTCGGTGACCGGCGCCTGCTGGGACGCCAACGGCGGCCTGCATCCGCGCTGAGATACAGGCCGCCGCCGGTACGGGTCGCCGTCGGGCTCAGAGCCGGCCGGCGGCGTAGACCAGCGATTCCTCCAGGATCGCCGCCCCGCGGGAGAGTTCCTCCTCGGTCGCGGTCAGCGGCGGCGCGATCCGGAAGGTCCCACCCATCCCGGGCAGCTGCACGATGTTCATGTGCAGGCCAAGGTCGTAACAGCGGCTGGTGACCGCGGCGCCGAGCCGGTCCGCGCCGCCCGCGCCCAGCACGTCGTCGCCGACCAGTTCCATGCCCAGCAGCAGGCCGCGGCCCCGCACGTCGCCGACCAGGTCGTGGTTCGCGGCGATCTTTTCCAGCTCGGTGCGCAGATGCTGGCCCAGCTCGCGGGCCCGCACGTCCATCTTCTCGGCGACCAGCACGTCGAGCACGGTATTGCCGACCGCGGCCGGCAGCGGGTCGTTCACGTGCGTGGTGAAGAAGAGGAAACCGCGATCGTGTGCGCGCTGCTCGATCTCCGGGCTGGTCAGCACCGCGGCCAGCGGCAGCCCGGCGCCGAGGGTCTTGGACAGCGTGAGAATGTCCGGCACGACGCCCTCGTGCTCGAAGGCGTACCAGTCGCCGGTGCGGCACAGACCTGTCTGCGCCTCGTCGACGATCAGCAGCATGTCCCGCTCGTGGCACTTCTCCGCGAGCGCGGCGAGGTAGCCGGGGGGCAGTTCGATGATGCCGCCGGAGCTGAGGATCGGCTCCACCAGGCAGGCGGCGAGGCTGCCGACGGACTGCGCGTCGATCAGCTCGAAGCCGAGGTCGAGCTGACGCCGCCAGTCCAGCTCGCCGTCCGCGTCGACGATGTCCGGGTGGAAGCGGTGCGGCACGGGCAGCGCGAAGTTGCCGGGCGCGGACGGGCCGTACCCGCGCCGTCCGGCGCTGTAGGTGGCGTTCGCGGCGGCCAGCGTCATGCCGTGCCAGGACCGTGCGAACGAGACGATCTCGTACTTGCCGGTGACGAGCTTCGCCATCCGGACCGCGGCTTCGTTCGATTCCGCGCCGGTGGTCAGCAGCAGCGCCTTGGACAGCTGGGCGGGCAGCGTGCCGGCCAGCCGTCCGGCCAGTTCGACCACGGGACGGCTGAGCATGCTGCTGTGCAGGTGGTCGAGCCGGGCGGCCTGTTCGCGGACGGTGGCCACGATCGCCGGGTGCGAATGCCCGAGGATGCCGCTCATCTGGCCGGAGGTGAAGTCGAGCAGTTCCCGGCCGCTCTCGGTGTACACCATTGTGCCCTCGGCGTGGGTGATGATCTCTTCGCTGAAGCCGGCGTGGCCGGAGTAGCGGATCAGGTGCTGGTCGGGGGAGTCCATGTGATCACGGTAAGGACGGTCCGCTGCACGTGTCCATCGCACAGATCTGACTGATCTGTTCGGAAGAACCGTACAATCGGGGGCATGCTCAGTTCCTGGCGGTTGCGGCTGCTCAGCCAGCTGGAAACACTCGGCACCGTCCGCGCGGTCGCCGAGACCATGCACCTGAGCCCGTCCACGGTGTCCCAGCAACTGGCCGTGCTGGAGACCGAGACCCGGGCCCGGTTGATCGAGCGCAGCGGACGGCGGGTGCGGCTGACCCCGGCCGGGCTGCTGCTCGCGCGGCGTGGCCGGGAGATCCTGGACCAGATGGCCGACGCCGAGGCCGAGCTGCGGGCGCTGAACGACGAGCCGATCGGCACCGTCCGGCTCGGCGTGTTCCAGAGCGCGATGTTCCCGCTCGCGGTGCCCGCCGTGACCCGGCTCGCCGGCACCCATCCGCACCTGCACGTGGAGCTGATCGAATCGGAGCCGCACGAGAGCGGGGCCGCGCTGCGCGCGGGCGAGGTGGACGTGGTGGTCACCACCACCGACTATCCGGGCCAGGCCTGGGGCGCCGATCTGGAGATCATCCCGCTGGGCACCGACCCGGTGGTGCTGGTGCTGCCACCGGGACACTGGCTTGCCCGCCGCCCGACCGTGCACCTGGCGACCTGCGCGGAGGAGATCTGGGCGTCCGACCGGCCGCGCTCGTACATGGCGGAGCTGACCGAGCGGCTGTGCCGGGAGGCCGGGTTCGCGCCGCGGATCGCCTGCCGGTTCAGCAACGTCCTGATGCAGCTGCGGCACGTCGAATCGGGCCGCTCGATCGCGCTGCTGCCGGCGCTGGCGGTCGAGCCGGAACACGCGGTGGTGACCCGGGAACTGAGCATTCCGGTGCACCGCAACATCACCGTCGTGGTCCGCCGGGGCGGGACGAAACGGGCCGCGGTGAACGCCGTGGTGGCGGCGCTGCGCGACCATCCGGAGATCTCGGCACTGTCCACACCGGACGGTGATGGGGAGCAGGTGTAGTCACCTTCCGGGTGGGTCCGCTGTGGTACGGCGGAGGGCTGTGAAGGGACCCTTCACGGACCCCGAGGCTGTGAAGGTTCCCTTCACAGCCTTGCCGGCGTGGTGAACATCAGCTCCGCGGTGCCGGTCTCGGCGAGGATCGCCTGGAGCCGCGCCCGCACGGTTCCCGGGTTCGGGGGATCGGGTGCGTTCGGGCCGCAACCGTGCCGCTGAGTCCTTCTCCGGTGGCCGAGGTGCTGTGATCCTGCTTAATCAGGAGCGGCGGGTGTCCGCAGTAAGCAGTCCACTTTGGAGGGATCGAGTGAGGACAGTCGGGGCAGCACGCCTGGCCGCGACGGCCGGGGCCGTCGTCGTGGTGCTGGGCCTGGTCGCGGCACCGGCCGCGGCGACGGGTGGCGGGGTCCAGTGGTCCGACTGCCCGCCGGAGGTCAGTGCGCCGCGCGGAACCGGGTGCGCCCGGCTTGCCGTGCCGCTGGATTACGCGGATCCGTCCGGAAAGCAGCTGGACCTGCTGCTCTCCGCGGCGGGTTCGCTGGACGCACCGGAGGTGCTGGTGGTCAACCCCGGCGGGCCGGGCGAGTCCGGGATCGGCACGCCGAAGCAGGTCGTCGCCTCGATGTCGCCGGAGCTGCGCGACCGGTACCTGGTGGTCGGGTTCGACCCGCGTGGCGTGGGGGCCAGCTCGCCGGTGGACTGCGGGGACGCGCTGCTGCCCGTCCCCATGCCGCCCGACGACCCGGCGGACGCCAGGCAGGAACAGGCGCGGGTGAAGCTGGCCCGCACGATCGCCGACACCTGCGTGCGCCGAGCCGGGGATCTGGTGCGGCACATCACCACCCAGGACGCGGCGCGGGACCTGGACCGGATCCGGGCCGCGCTGGGCAAGGACCGGCTGGACTACCTCGGCTACTCCTACGGGACGAAGCTCGGCGCCACCTACGCGACGATGTTCCCCGAGCGTGCCGGGAAAATGGTGCTGGACAGCGTGGTCGACCCGACCGTCGGCGGGTACCAGCAGGGATTCGAGCAGGATCCGGTGCTGCAGCACCGTGCGGAGCAGTTCTTCGCGTGGGTGGCCAAGCATGACGCGACGTATCACCTCGGCACCACCGGCGCCCGCGTCTCGCAGTACTGGCAGGGACTCCGGGGCGACGTCACGGCGAAACCCGTCGAGGGCAAGGTGGGCGGCGCGGAGCTGGACCACATGCTGGCGTCCACAATGTACACCGACACGTCCTGGCCGACGTTGGCTTCGGCCGTTTCCCGCTACCACGCGGGCGAACCCGGCGGGCTCACCTCCGCGGCCGCGCAGCTCGCACAGTCCGGAGTGGACGGACCGCAGCTCGCGTACAACTGCGCCGACGACAAGTGGCCGGCGGACTGGGCGACATGGCACGCGGACACCACCCGGGCGGCTGCCAAAGCCCCCTTGTTCGCCTGGCTGAACACCTGGTTCTCCGCGCCCTGTGCGTTCTGGCGGGCACCGGCCGCGCCGCCGCTGAAGATCGGCTCCGGCACCGTGCCGCCGGTGCTGCTGGTGCAGGCCAAGGACGACCGGCCACCCCGCTGATCGGCGCGCAGCGGATGCAGCAGGCCGTCCGCGGCTCCCGGATGGTGCTGTCCGAGGGCGGCAACCACGGCCAGTTCCTCTTCGACGGCAACAGTTGCGTCGACCAGCCGGTGACCCGGTACCTGCTCACCGGGAAGCTGCCCGCGGCCGACGTGCGGTGCGCCGCGTCGCCCGCGCCGGACGCGTAACGGCTTGCCGCCCGCGACACCCCGGCCCGGTTTGGTCGGCCTGCGGGAAGGGCTGTGAAGGGTCCCTTCACGGACTCTGATAGGGCTTTGTTATGGGGGTAGTTCTCGTTGACAGAGGGCGCAGGCCCCGGTCCAGCATGTGAGCAGGTTCTGCAGGAGCAGGGCGACCTGTCCGAGTGTCAGGCCGGGGCCGCGTTTTTTAC
>NZ_QZFV01000121.1:0-28824 GCF_003600245.1 Amycolatopsis panacis | reverse complement strand
GCCCCTGACGGACTCAGAGTCCGTGAAGGGTCCCTTCACAGCCCTCCGCAGCTGCGCAGGGCCCTCCACACCGACTTTGCCGACGCCCTAGCCCCAGAGGCTGTGAAGGGACCCTTCACAGCACAGCCAGCGCGTCGTGAAGGCCGCACCGGGGGGTGGCGCTTACCGAGTCAAATCGCTGTCTCGCCCTTGCCCAGCACCACGATCCCGAACGGGCTCACGTGGTAGTGCTCCCGATCGCGGGCCAGATCCACGCCGATGTGCGCGCCGGGCGGCACCACCACGTTCTTGTCCAGGATCGCCCGCCGCACGACCGCGCCGCGGCCGACGCGGACGCCGTCCAGCAGCACCGAGCCCTGGACCACCGCGCCGTTCTCCACGAGAACATCCGGCGACAGCACCGAATCGACCACCTGGGCACCGGAAATGATGCAGCCGTTGCTCACGATCGACTGCGTCGCCGTGCCGCCCTCCACGAATTTCGCGGCGGCGCGCTGGCCCGGGTGCGCCAGGATCGGCCATTTCCGGTTGTACAGATTGAAGATCGGTGAGGTGGAGATCAGGTCGGTGTGTGCGTCGTAATAGCTGTCGATCGTCCCGACGTCGCGCCAGTAGCCGTGGTCGCGGTCGGTTTCGCCGGGCACCACGTTGCCGGTGAAGTCGTACACGGCGGCCTCACCCTTGGCCACCAGCGCCGGGATGATGTCGCGGCCCATGTCGTGCTTCGAGCCGGGGGCGCGCGAGTCTGCCCGCAGCGCGTCGAGCATCACCTGTGTGGTGAACACGTAATTGCCCATCGACACGTAGGACTGTTCCGGCGAGTCCGGCAGGCCCGGCGGATCCTCCGGCTTCTCCAGGAACGCGTCGATCCGGGTGCCGTCGGCGGTCTGGATCACGCCGAACGGGCGGGCGTCCGAGCGTGGCACCCGGATTCCGGCCACGGTGACCCCGGCGCCGGAGGCGATGTGCGCGTCGAGCATCTGCCGTGGATCCATCCGGTAAATGTTGTCCGCGCCGAACACCGCGATGTACGCGGGGGATTCGTCGTGCACCAGGTTGAGGCTCTGGTGGATGGCGTCCGCGCTGCCCTGGAACCAATGCGGGCCCAGCCGCTGCTGCGCGGGCACCGGCGTGACGTACTCGCCGGTGAGCGAGGAAAGCCGCCAGGTGGTCGAGATGTGCCGGTCCAGGGAATGCGATTTGTACTGGGTGAGCACGCAGATCCTGCGGATCCCGCCGTGCACCAGATTGGACAGCACGAAATCGATCAGCCGGTGCACCCCGCCGAAGGGCACCGCGGGTTTCGCCCGGTCGGCGGTCAGCGGCATCAGCCGCTTGCCCTCGCCGCCGGCCAGCACGATGCCCAGCACCTCGGATCCGTCGATCACGAAAGCCTCCCGCACGCCTCGTAGACCGCGACCGTCGCGCCGGCGATCGCGGCCCAGCCGAACTCTCCCACGGCCCGGTCCCTCCCGGCCAGGCCCAAACGGGCCGCGCGGGCGGGCTCGGCGGCCAGCTCGTTGATCCGCGCCGCGAGCGCGGTCTCGAACGCCGCCGGATCGGCCTCGTCGTAGTGCACCAGCAACCCGGTCACGCCGTCTTCGACCACCTCGGGGATGCCGCCGACGTCGCTGGCCACCACCGCGGTACCACAGGCCATCGCTTCCAGGTTCACGATGCCGAGCGGCTCGTAGACCGACGGGCAGACGAACACCAACGCGTGCGTCAGCAGCTGCACCACTTCGGCGCGGGGCAGCATTTCCGGGATCCACCGCACGCCGGACCGCTTCGCCTGCAGATCCGTGACGAGCCCGCGGAACTCCGCGTCCAGCTCCGGGGTGTCCGCGCCGCCCGCGCACAGGATCAGCTGTACGTCCTCGTCCAGCTCAGCACCCGCGCGCACCAGATGCGGTACGCCCTTCTGCCGCGTGATCCGCCCGACGAACAGCGCGTACGGCCGGTCAGGGTCGATGCCGTGCTTCGCAAGGACGTCCCTATTCGGGTCAGGGCGATACAGCCCGGTGTCGATGCCGTTATGCACCACGTGTACCCGCGCCGGATCGATGTCCGGGTACGCCGTGAGTACGTCACTTCGCATCCCTGCGCTCACCGCGATGATCGCGTCCGCCGCTTCGTAGGCCTCGCGCTCGATCCACGACGACACCCGGTAGCCGCCGCCCAGCTGCTCAGCCTTCCACGGGCGCAGAGGTTCCAGCGAGTGCGCGGTGATCACGTGTGGGATCCCGTACGTCAGCTTCGCGAGATGCCCGCCCAGATTGGCGTACCAGGTATGGCTGTGCGCGAGATCGTGCCCGGAGAGCGCCTCCGCCATCGAGACGGCGATGTCCATCGTCGCGAACGCGGGCTGGCTGTAGCCGTGCGCGTCGCGGTGCCCGTGGGCGCCGTCCGGCCGGTCGGGACCCCAGCAGTGCACGTCCAGGTCGACCAGCGACCGCAGCTCCCGCGCGAGGAACTCGACGTGCACCCCCGCTCCCCCGTAGACGTCCGGCGGGTACTCCCTGGTGAGCAGGCCGACCTTCATGACCCGACCCTAGACGCCCTGCCTGGCCGTCCGCAGTACAGGAAGCGAACGATGATCAACGACTGCCGAGCACGACAGTGGCGCCGAGGTCCGCCGAGTGTTCGACGCGCGCGATCAGCCCGGCTCGGCGCACCTCCGCGGCAGCGGCTTTGGCCTGCTGCTCACTCGTTTCGAACAGCACGTGCCCACCGGGCGCCAGCCACGACGGCGCTTCCGCGACGACCCTGCGCAACAGGGCCAACCCGTCGTCCCCGCCGTCGAGCGCGGTCCGCGGTTCGTGATCACGGGCTTCCGGCGGCAACAGACGGAGGTCGCCGCTGGGCACGTACGGCACATTCGAGATCAGCACGTCGACGCGGCCACGCAAGCATGACGGCAAGGGCTCGTAGAGGTCGCCCTCGTACACCGTGCCCGGCACGTTCTTCCGCGCGCACCGCACTGCCGCGGGCTCCACGTCGGCAGCGTGCAGCTCGATGCCCGGCACCTCAGCGGCGACCGTGGCCCCGAGCGCGCCGGAACCACAGCACAGGTCGAGCACCACCGAACCGGCCCGCGCGAATCCGGCGGCCAGCCGGACCAGCAGCTCACTGCGGTGCCGCGGCACGAAGACGCCCGGCGCCACGACGAACCGCCGTCCCACGAACTCCGCCCAGCCGAGCAGGTACTCCAGCGGCTCCCCCGCCGCGCGGCGGGCGACCAGCGGCCCGAGCGGTTCGCCGGATTCCACCAGCAGCCGTGCCTCGTCCTCGGCGAACACACAGCCGGCGGCACGCAGCCGCGTCACGATCCCGGAGTAGTCCACCCGTCCGCCATCCCTTGTCATCCGACCACGAAAACCACTGCCACCGGGCAAGAATTCCCGGCCCGATCCGTCCATTGAGGACGGTTCACGGCACCACCACGACCGGCCAGGTCGCGGCGCGAACCAGCCGGTTGCCGACCGAGCCGACGAGCCGGTGCCCGCCCTGCTCGGACGCGCCGACCACGACCAGGTCGGCGCTCTCGTCAAGAGCGGCCTGGCGCAGTTCGGGGAAGGTCTCGCCGCGCCGCACCATGAAGGTCACCGGCACCGACAGCTCGTGCGCACGAGCGGCCAGCTCGTCGCGCAACTGCTTGATCTCCTCCTCGAAGGACCGCAGCTGTACGTCGACCACTGCCGCCGCGGCGAGCCCGGTCCACACTTTGGGCGAAGCGACGTACACGACCACCAGCCGCGCACGCTGACGGCGGGCGAGACCGGCCGCGTACGCCGCCGCGCGCAACCCGGTCGGCGACGTGTCCACCCCGGTCAGGATCACCCGCGGTCCGTCAGTGCCTCGTTCGTACGGACCGGGCTCCCAGCGCGGGCCGTACTCCTCGACCAGTTGCTCCACTGGGCCATTATCGCCACACGCGGGCGGAGAATCGCATCAGGCACAAATGCGAGGAGCCGATGCGGGACGATGTGGTCGAGGCGAGCGCAGGCTGTGAGGGGACCCTTCACGGACTCTGAGTCCGTGAAGGGACCCTTCACAGCGTTTCACACCGCGTTCTCACCGTCGCGGGCTTAACGTGCGTAGGTGGCTCGTCGCAGGGGGGTAGCCCCGTTTCTCGGATTGTGCGTGCTGGCGGGGGTTCTCTTCGCCGGCACGCTGGCGCCGGTGGCGATCGGCGCGGGCGTGCTGTCCAATCAGGTCAGTGACTCGGTCGACTCGATCTCCGCGGATCTCGCGCACGCGGATCCACCACTGGTCACCACGGTGACCGACCGGACCGGCGCGCCGATCGCGACTTTGTACGCGCAGTACCGCATTCCGGTCACCCCGGCACAGATCTCCCCGGCGATGAAGGCCGCGATCATCGACATCGAAGACCGCCGGTTCTACTCCGAAGGCGGCGTCGACCCACAGGGCATGCTGCGCGCGGCGGTGAAGGACAGCACGGGCGGCGGCACTCTGCAGGGCGCATCCACGATCACCCAGCAATACGTGAAGAACTACCTGGTGAACGTGGTGGACCGCACCAACAAAGCGGCGCAGCAACAGGACAAAGAGGACTCATTGGCCCGCAAGCTGCGCGAGGCGAAGATGGCCGTGCAGCTGAGCGCGACCGTGCCGAAGGACCAGGTCCTCGCGAATTACCTGAACGTGGTGGAGTTCAGCGGCACGGTGTACGGCGTCGGCGCCGCCGCGCAGGCGTATTTCGGGACGACGGTGGACAAACTGACCGTCGTGCAGTCCGCGCTGCTGGCCGGGATGGTCAACAACCCCAACGTCTACAACCCGTACACGCATCCGGCCAAAGCGCTCCAGCGGCGCAACACCGTGCTCGACGCCATGGTGTCCGCCGGATCGATCCCCGCCTCGTATGCGGTGACCGCGAAGGCCGCTCCGCTCGGCGTCGTCGGGACGAAACCGGCGGCCCCGTCGAGCACCTGCATGGGCGCGGCGCCGGACGCCGGGTTCTTGTGCGCCTACGCCGTGCGTTACCTGGAGCAGTCCGGGTTCACCGCGGACCAGATCGACACCGGCGGCTACACCGTGAAGACCACCCTCGACCCGCACGTGAGCCAGGTGGTCAAGGACGCGGTGAATGCGAACGTGCCCACCACCCAGGACGGCGTGGCCAACACCTTCGCGGTGGTGCAGCCCGGCGGCGACGGGCACCAGATCCTCGCCATGGTCGCGAACCGCAACTACGGCACCGATCCGGACCAGGGCGAGACATCCTCGAACATCGTGGCCGACGCGAGCAACAAGTTCGGCGCCGGTTCCTCGTTCAAGATCTTCACCTCGGCCGCGGCGATGGCCGCGGGCAAGGCCGGGCTGAACACGCCGCTGACGAACCCGTTCAGCGACTGCTTCACCCCGCCGAACGCGAACCAGTACACGCACTGCTATCCGGTGAGCAACGACGGCACCAGCTACCCGAACCCGATCTCCCTGGCCGACGGGCTCGCCACCTCGCCGAACGTGGCGTTCGTCGGGCTGGAGGCGCAGGTCGGCATGCCCGCGATCCTGGACATGGCGAGCAAACTGGGGCTGCGCACCACGATGGCTACCAACGACGCCGGCACCAAGCCGATCACCGACCCGGCCGACCAGCGGTCGAAGAACCCGCAGTACAACGAACCGCAGTCGCAGTATTTCCAGAACCTGCTGTCGTTCACCCTCGGCAACAGCCCGGTGAGCCCGCTGGAGATGGCGAACGTGTCGGCCACCCTGATGAGCGGCGGAACCTGGTGCCCGCCGGACCCGATCCTCACGGTCACCGACCGCAACGGCGCACCCGTGCCGGTCAAGCAGCAGTCCTGCGAACAGGTGATCCCGCCGGGCTTGGCGAACACCCTGGAGGCAGGGCTGAGCCGGGACACCACCGCGGGCACTTCGGCCGCCGCCGCGCGCAACGCCGGCTGGACCCACCCGGACATCGGCAAGACCGGAACCACGCAGGAGAGCGAGTCGGTCGCCTTCATCGGCGGTGTGGACCACTACGCGGTGTCGTCCATGGTCTTCGCGGACGGCCCGCGCCCGCAGGAGATCTGCCCCGGCACCCCGGTCCACCTCGGCAACTGCGGTCACGGCGCGTTCGGTGGCACGGTCGCCGCGCCGCCGTACTTCACCGCGATGACCACGCTGCTCGCCGGGCAGCCGGACGTGCCGATCCCGGCGCCGGACCCGCAGTACCTGGACGCGCACTGAACCCACGGCACCACCGGCGGCCCATGTAGCGTCTTCCTGACGGTCGTAATGCGTATTACAGTACGCAGTGTCCGCGCCCGCCGGGAGGTCCGCCGTGCCGTTGCTGCCGAGTGCCCATGTCGACACCTTCTGCCGGGACCACCTGCCGCCACGCGCACAATGGCCGCGGTTGCGGTTCGAGCTGCCCGAACTGCAGTACCCGGACCGGCTGAACGCGGCCACCCGGCTGGTCGACGACGCGGTGCGGCACTGGGGCGCCGACCGGCGCGCGGTGTCGTCCCCCACCGATTCCTGGACATACGGCGAGTTGCTCGCGCGCGCGAACCAGGTGGCGGGCGAGCTGAGAGCGCTCGGGGTCGTGCCGGGCAACCGGGTGCTGCTGCGCGGGCCGAACACGCCGTGGCTGGCCGCGTGCTGGCTGGGAGTGCTCAAGGCGGGAGCGGTCGCGGTCACCACGATGCCGATGCTGCGCGCGCACGAACTGACCGAGATCGTCGAGGCCTGCGCACCCGTGCTGGCGGTGTGCGATCACCGTTATCCGGACGAGCTGGCGTCCTTCGGTTTCCCCGTCGTCGCCTACGGCAGCGTCGCGGCCGACGACCTCGCCGCCCGTTGCCAGGCCCGGCCGGCCACCTTCGCGGACATGGAAACCTCGGCCGACGACGTCGCGATCCTCGCGTTCACCTCGGGCACCACCGGACGGCCCAAGGCGACCATGCACTTTCACCGCGATCTGCTCGCCATCGCCGACACATTCTCCCGGCATGTGGTGCGCCCCGAACCCGCTGATCTGTTCTGCGGCACTCCCCCGCTGGGGTTCACCTTCGGGCTCGGCGGGTTGCTGGTGTTCCCCCTGCGCGCCGGTGCGGCGACGCTGCTCATCGAACGCGCCACGCCACTTGAACTGGCCGATTTGGTCGCCGACCACGGCGTGACAGTGCTGTTCACCGCACCCACCGCGTATCGCGCGATCCTGGCGTCGGACCGCAGGCCGTTGCTCCGGGGCCTGCGCCGCGCGGTGTCCGCGGGCGAAGCGCTGCCCGCATCGGTGGCCACCGATTTCCACGAGGCCACCGGACGCCGGCTGATCGACGGGATCGGCAGCACCGAGATGCTGCACGTGTTCATCTCCGCCGCCGACGAGGACGCGCGCCCCGGCGCCACCGGCCGCGCCGTCCCCGGCTACCACGCACGGATCGTCGACGACCAGGGCCACCCGGTACCCGACGGCACGCCGGGGCGGCTCGCCGTGCAAGGCCCGACCGGCTGCCGTTACCTGGCCGACGACCGGCAGACGGTGTTCGTCGAGGACGGCTGGAACCTCACCGGCGACACCTACGTACGCGACTCCGACGGCTACTTCCACTACCGCGCGCGCAGTGACGACATGATCGTGTCATCTGGTTACAACATCGCCGGACCGGAAGTCGAAGAAGTGCTCCTGCACCATCCCGACGTGCTGGAATGCGCCGTGGTCGCGGCGCCGGACGAAGCACGCGGCTCGGTGGTCGCCGCGTACGTGGTGCTGGCCGAGGGCGCCGAGGCCGGTCCGGCCAAGGTCACCGAACTGCAGGACTTCGCGAAATCCCTTGCCGCACCGTACAAATACCCGCGGCGGGTGGAGTTCGTCCCCGAGCTGCCGCGCAATCCCAGCGGCAAGGTGCAGCGGTACCTGCTCCGCCGCCGCGCCGCCGAATCCAGTCTGTGAAGGGCACCTTCACGGACCCAGAGGCCAGGGCCCCGGCAAAGTCGGTGTAGAGGTCCGTGAAGGGACCCTTCACGGACTCTGAGTCTGTGAAGGGTCCCTTCACAGACCCGAAACCGGTCCGGCGCACGCCACGAGGTGGTCGCACACACCTCCGCATCGCCCACTGCCGGGTCCCCGACCAACTTTGCCGACACCCTGGACCCAGAGGCTGTGAAGATGCCCTTCACGGCAGTTCTGCGGTGCGGGCGTCGCCGAGGTTCCAGCCGAGTGTCACGACGGTGCCGCCCGCGTCGGTCCGGACGTCCGCCCGGTCGGCGCTCGCGTGTAGCAGCAGGAGGCCGCGGCCCCGGACCGGTACCGGAGTGCGGTCCTCGTCGGCGGGGCGCCAGCTGCCGTGGTCGGTGATCACCAGCTCGACGCGATCGGCGTGCAGGGACGCGTCGAGGTCGACGTGGCCGGGTTCGCCGTCGCAGTAGGCGTGGTCGGCGACGTTCGCCAGTGCCTCGTACCCGGCCAGGACGATGTCGTGCGCCTGGTCGACGGGAATGCCCGCGGACAGCGCCCATTCCAGCAAGCGGTGCCGCAGGGAGCGCAGGGCGAGCGGTTCGGCAGGTACGCCGTGGAGGCTCAGCACGTCGATGGCGGAAGGAACGGGCAATGCTCAACCGCCCGTTCCGGCGACCCCGGCCAGCGCCTGGTCGACCGAGGGGAACAGCTTGATCCACTCGTCGAGGCCGGTGCTGGTGAACGGCCGCGTGGTGATCGTGGACGTGCTCACCACGCGCAGCGCCCCCGTGTCCAGCCTGCCGTGCGCGCCGGCCAGCACCTGCAGCCCGGACGAGCTGAGGAAATCCACCTCGCGCAGATCGACGACGAGTAAGCCAGGCCCGCCGTCCAGCACCCCGCCGACCGCTTCGTCCAGCTCCGGCGCGGTGACCAGGTCGATCTCGCCGCCCACGGTGAGCACTGCGGCCGGACCCCGCCACCGGACGGTGACCTGCAGCTCGCCGCCCGCCCCGTCCCCGGAAACCGTCACCGGTCCGATGGTGCCCCAAGCGTGGGCGGAGCGCCAGGCGGCAGCGGGCCGGGCAAGCGCGGGAAATCACCGTCTGGCCGATCGGAACCTCGCGTACGCGGGCGATCTCGGCGGTCACCTTGCCGCCCGGCAGCACCCCGCCGATCCCGGGCTTCGCGCCCTGGGAAAGCTTCAGCGACACCGCTTTCACGGCTTCGTGCCCGGCCTGCCGGGCGAACTCCCGCGGGTCGAAACCGCCGTCGGGGGTCCGGCAGCCGAAGTAGCCGGTACCGATCTCCCAGATCAGGTCGCCGCCCCCGCGCAGGTGGTACGCCTTCGCCGGTGTCGTGGGCGAAACCGCCGCGCGCCGCGCCTTGGTTGAGGGCCAGGATGGCGTTGGACGACAGCGCGCCGAAGCTCATCGCGGAGACGTTCAGCAGCCCATGTCGTAAGGCCGGGTGCAGTCCGGGCCGACCCGCACCCGCGGCGGCCACCAGATCCGGGAACCGGCGCCAGCGAAGGCACGAAGAACTCGTACCCGCCGATGTTGACGTCCCGCTCGGTCCCGAACGGCTGCTCCGCCGCGGTACCCTTCGCCCGTTCGTAGACGATGGTGCGCACGTCCCGGTCGTACGGGCGGCCGTCGAAGTTCCGCTCCACGAAGTACTGATGCAGCTCGGGGCGGAGGCTTTCCAGCAGGAACCGCGCGTGCCCGAGCACGGGGTAGTTGCGCAGGACCGAATGCCGCCGCTGGACGAGGTCGTACATTCCGGTCGCGGTCAGCGTGAGCAGCAGCAGGGCCGCGAGCGACCACCACGGCGAAACCACCACCGCGAGCAGCGCGAACCCCGCGACCACCCCGAACCGGACAACGCTGAGTCTCGCCACGGCGTCGAAACCAATCGCCGTGGCGAGACCGCGCAGGCCGGAATCCACTTCGGACCGGGTTCAGCCGAGCACCGCGGCGGCCGGGCGGGTTCGGCCGGACGACAGCCGGCGCGAGCGATGGACCAGGAAGATCATCACCGCGGGGAGGAGCAGATCGGAGACCAGGACCCCGCCGGTGTTGCCCGGCGCGTGATCGCCGTTGGCGAACCACTGGTAGACGTGGCCGATCAGCGCTCCCCACAAGAACATTCCGGCGCCGAGGCCGATCGTGATCCGCTCGCGCGAGGTGGCCGAGGACGAGGCGGCGCGCAAACCCATGACCGCGAGCCCGAGGTTGGCGAAGGCGATCTCGAAGGTGAACGGGGTGCGCGCGAAGCCGATCGCCGTGGCCATCACGTCCGGGAAGCCGAGGAACGCGATCGTCATCCACAGGCTCCCGCAGCCGAGCGCGACGATGCTCCACCACCGCTGCCAGGTTTCGAGCGTCGCCTGCCGGGAGGGGCTGCGCCGGGTGCGGATCAGCGCGCCGGCCGCCGCCGCGGGCCAGATCAGCGGGACCGCGGTCTGGAAAAGGTACGAGGTTTCGGTCATGACTTGAATCTTGCATGGTTAATATTAATGCGTCAAGACTCCGGTATGCTCTCCCGTGTGGACGACGGATTGGCCGATGCCCTGCATCGCGTGGTGTACCTGCTCGGCGAGGCCACCCGGCGGCGCGTCGACGACTCCGGCGGGCTCAGCTACAGCCAGCTGCGGCTGCTGGGCATGTTGGAGGAGATCCAGCCGGTGACCCAGCACCAGCTGGCCCAGGCGCTCTCGGTGTCCGACCCTGCGATCAGCCGCGCCCTGCGCCCGCTTGAAGCCGCCGGCCTGGTCCAGATCCGCCCCGACCCCGCCCATGGCAGGCGCCGGCTGGTCGCCGTCACCGAAACCGGCCGCACCGCCTTCCACGACGGCGGGAAACCGCTCTACGACGAACTCCGCACCACCCTGCTGGCCGCCGGGTTCCCGTACGAGCAGTACTTGCGGGACACCCTCCGGCTGGCGGAGTTGCTCGACCCAAAGCTGTGAAGGGTCCCTTCACGGACGCTGCGTCCGTGAAGGGACCCTTCACAGCGTTCAACCGGCGGGACGGCAGGCGGTCAGTAGGCCAGGTTCGGCCGGAGCCAGCGCTCCACCTCGGCCAGCTCCATCCCGCGCCGTGCGGCGTAGTCCTCGACCTGGTCGCGGCCCAGCCGGCCGACGGTGAAGTACCGCGACGCCGGGTGCGCGAAGATCAGGCCGCTCACCGCGGCGGCCGGGGTCATCGCGTACGACTCGGTGAGGCCGATGCCCAGCTCGGCGGCGCCGAGGAGGGTGAACAGGTCCTGCTTCTCGCTGTGGTCCGGGCTCGCCGGGTAGCCCAGCGCCGGGCGGATGCCGCGGAAGCGCTCCGCGTGCAAGTCCGCCAGCTCCGGCTCGGCGTCCGGTTCGAACCAGCGGCGGCGGGCCTCCAGGTGCAGGTACTCGGCGAACGCCTCGGCGAGACGGTCGGCCAGGGCCTTCACCATGATCGCGCGGTAGTCGTCGTGGTCGGCCTCGTAGCGCGCGGCCAGGGTCTCCGCGCCGTGGATGGCGACCGCGAAACCGCCGAGATGGTCGCCTTCGGGGGCGATGTAGTCGGCGAGGCAGCGGTTCGCCCGGCCTTCCGGCTTCTGCGTCTGCTGGCGCAGCATCGGGAACCGGAAGTTCGCGTACTCGCCTTCCAGCAGGATGTCGTCGCCCTCGGCGTGGGCCGGCCAGTAGGCGTAGGCGCCGCGGGCGTGGAACGAACCGTTCTCGATGATCTCGTCCAGCAGCCGGTTCGCGTCGTCGAACAGCTCCCGCGCCACCGGCTGGTCCAGGATCGCCGGGTACTTGCCCTTGAGTTCCCAGGCCAGGAACAGGAACTGCCAGTCGACCATCTCGCGCAGCTCGGCGATCGAGGGCTCCCGCACGCACACCCCGGTGAACTCCGGCACCGGCAGCCCTGCGAACGAGACCTCCTCCTTGTTCGCGCGCGCCTGCGCCAGGGTCAGCAACGGCGTGGTGTGCCGGTTCGCGTGCTGCTCGCGCAACCGCTGCTGTTCGGCACGGTTGTTCGCGTCCAGCACGTCGGAGCGGTCGGTGTCGAGCAGATCGGACACCACGCCGACCACCCGCGACGCGTCGAGCACGTGCACCGTGCTGTGGTCGTACACCGGGGCGATCTTCACCGCGGTGTGCTGCTTGGAAGTGGTGGCCCCGCCGATCAGCAGCGGCAGCTTCAGCCCGCGGCGCTGCATCTCCGTGGCCACCGAGACCATCTCGTCCAGCGAGGGCGTGATCAGCCCGGACAGCCCGACCACGTCCGCGTGCTCGGCCACCGCGGTGTCCAGGATCTTCGCCGCGGGCACCATCACGCCGAGGTCGATCACCTCGTAGTTGTTGCAGCCCAGCACCACGCCGACGATGTTCTTCCCGATGTCGTGCACGTCGCCCTTCACCGTGGCGAGCACGACCTTGCCCTGGCCGCGCGAGGTCTCGATGCGGCCCTCGGCCTTCATCTTCTCCTTCTCCGCCTCCATGTAGGGCTCCAGGTAGGCGACCGAACGCTTCATCACGCGCGCGCTCTTGACCACCTGCGGCAGGAACATCTTCCCGGCGCCGAACAGGTCCCCGACGATCTTCATGCCGTCCATCAGCGGCCCCTCGATCACCTCGAGGGGCCGGTCGAAGGACTGCCGCGCCTGCTCGGTGTCCTCCTCGATGAAGTCCACGATGCCGTGCACCAGTGCGTGCGAAAGCCGTTGCGCCACCGGCGTTTCCCGCCAGGACAGGTCGACGACCCGCTTGGTGCCGCTGCCCTTGACCGTCTCGGCGAACTCCACGAGCCGGTCGGTCGCGTCCTCGCGGCGGTCGAAGAGCACGTCCTCGACCAGCTCCAGCAGATCCTTCGGGATGTCCTCGTACACCGCGAGCTGGCCCGCGTTGACGATGCCCATGTCCAGCCCGGCGCGCACGGCGTGGAACAGGAACGCCGAATGCATCGCCTCGCGCACGACATTGTTGCCGCGGAAGGAGAATGACAGGTTCGAGATACCGCCGGAGGTGTGCGCGCCCGGACAGCGCTCCTTGATCAGCGGCAGCGCGTCGATGAATGCCTTGGCGTACCCGTTGTGCTCGCTGATACCGGTGGCCACGGCGAGCACGTTGGGGTCGAAAATGATGTCCGTACCGTCGAAACCGGCCTGCAGGGTGAGCAGATCATAGGCCCGCGAACAGATTTCCACCTTGCGCGCGGCGGTGTCGGCCTGGCCCTTCTCGTCGAAGGCCATCACCACCACGCCCGCGCCGTAGTCGCGGATCCGCCGCGCCTGCGCGAGGAACGGGCCTTCGCCCTCCTTCAGGCTGATCGAGTTGACCACGCCCTTGCCCTGCACGCAGCGCAGCCCGGCCTCCAGCACGCTCCACCGCGAGCTGTCGACCATCACCGGGATCCGCGCGACCTCCGGCTCGGTCGCGATCAGGTTCAGGAAGGTGGTCATCTCCTGCTCGGATTCGAGCAGGTCGGCGTCGAAGTTCACGTCGAGCAGGTTGGCGCCGCCGCGGACCTGCTCCAGCGCGACGTCCACCGCGGCCTGGTGATCGCCGGCCTCGATCAGCTTGCGAAAGCGCGCCGAACCGGTCACGTTGGTGCGTTCGCCGATCATCACGAACCCGGTGTCCGCGCCGATCGTGAACGGTTCCAGGCCGGAGAACCGGGTGGCCGGGGCGAGCACCGGCACCGGCCGCGGCGGGACCTGCGCGACGGCCTCGGCGATCTTCGCGATGTGCTCCGGGGTGGTACCGCAGCAGCCGCCGACGATGTTGACCATGCCCGCCCCGGCGAACTCGCCGAGCGCGCCGCCGGTCTCCTCCGGGGTCTCGTCGTAGCCGCCGAACGCGTTGGGCAGCCCGGCGTTCGGGTAGCAGGCGGTGTAGGCGTCCGCGATCTTCGCCAGCTCCTCGGCGTGCGGCCGCATGTCGGCGGCGCCCAGCGAGCAGTTGAGGCCGACCACCAGCGGCTTGGCGTGCGCGATCGACTGCCAGAACGCCCCGACGGTCTGCCCGGAGAGCGTGCGGCCGGACAGGTCCACGATGGTGACCGAGATCCACAGCGGCAGCCGCGGCGCGACCTCGCGGGCCGCGGTGATCGCGGCCTTGCAGTTGAGCGTGTCGAAAATGGTCTCGATCAGCAGCACGTCCACGCCGCCTTCGGCGAGCGCCGCGATCTGCTCGGCGTAGGCGTCCTTGACCTGCTCGTAGGTGACCGCGCGGTAGGCCGGGTCCTCGACCCTCGGCGACAGCGACAGCGTGACGTTGAGCGGGCCGACCGAACCGGCCACGTACCGGCCGCCGAACTCGTCCGCGGCCTGGCGGGCCAGCCGGGCGCCGCGCAGGTTCATCTCGCGCACCTTGTGCTCCAGGCCGTAGTCGGCCTGTCCGATCGAGGTGGCGGTGAAGGTGTTGGTGGTGGTGATGTCCGCACCCGCGGCCAGGTACTGGCGGTGCACGTCGAGCACCACGTCCGGGCAGGTGAGGTTGAGCAGGTCCGGGTCGCCGGTGACGTCCTTGTGATGCCCGTCGAGCCAGTCGTCGCGGTAGTCCGCGGGCGTCAGGCCGGCGTTCTGCAGCATGGTGCCCCATGCGCCGTCGAGCACGGCGATTCGCCGATCGAGCAGGGCCCGCAGGTTCTCGGTCATGCCACCTCCGCAGCTGAAGTCACGGAGGCGCCCTTGGGATCGTGGTGCGATCGGCCGAGCGTGGCGGACCGCCGGGTCCGTTGCAGCGCCTCTCGACCTGGCCCTCGAGACTACCGGAAGTGACCGCCGGGTGGGCAGCCGCGTTCACTCCGCGAGACGCGAAACGCTGTTACCGAGCCGGCCCCGAGCCATCGTCGAGCGGCGCTCCACGCCACGACCACTCGGTACGGCGCGGCCGGCCCGGCAGCGCGATCCGGCCGGTGCACCAGCGAAGCGTGTCCCAGGCGTCCGCGGCCGGCTCCTGATCGGGGAACAACCGGACGGCCACACGGGCGCAGATCCCGCGCGGCGGACCGAACGCGGCGCCCTGGCCCTGGGCGAGGTCGTCGCCGTGCAGCAGGAGTTCGACGCAGCCCATGGCGGCGAAGCCGGCCGGGTCGGACCGCCCGGTCGGGTGGTAGGCCCGCGACTGCGGAGTTGCGGTACGGACTGCTGCCGCGAGCAGGCGTCCGCCGGTCAACGCGAATTCGAGCAGTTCGGCGGGTGAAGCTTGCGCGTCGGCCGTGGCGAGGAACCGGACGTAGTGGTCGGACGGGCTGCTGACCACCTGGGCCGCGTACGAGAGGAGCGTGTCACCGAGGTGCTCGGCGGTCGTCCGGCAGTCCCAGTCCAGTCCGCCGGCCGTGCGGGTCCAGTCACCGTCGGTGTGCGGCCCGAGCGCCGCTGCCACGTACTCGATCGCCTCTTCCAGGTCGTCCGCAGTCACCGTCATGGCGTCATCGTGGCATTACCGGCCCCGGCCGGGTGGCCCAGAACCCACAGTGGTGGTCCTTCGCGAAGCCGGTGAGCGGCCCGACGCCGTCCGGCCGGTACGACACCGTGGTCCCGGTCCGGCCGGTGCGCACGAACGCGGTCCAGTCGTCCACCATCCGATCGGACAAACGCTGCTGCGCCGGGCTGAACGCGGCCGGTACGCCGTCGATGTCGAACAGGTACGACAGCTCGGCGGTGTGCGGCGAACCGAGCGGGAACGGTGCGGACACGTCTTTCGCACCCGGCGCGGCCGGGTCGGCGAACTCGTACGTCGACGTGGACGGCAGGGCGGCGGCCATCCGAGCGGCCGGGCAGGCGAAGACGGAGTCGGTGACGGTGGCCGCGTAGGCGAGGGAAGCGTTGCCGCTGAACGCGTCCACCGGATATTCGGCGGCCACCGCGGCTGCGTCCGGGAAGATTCGGCGCAGGGCCTCGGGATAGCCGTGCCGGGTGATCGGCTGTCCGCTGGAGGCGGTCTCTTCGGCGAGGAAGTAGGTGAATTCGTCGTGCGTCGTACCCAGCAGCACCGGCACCGGGGCGGCGGCCCCGCGACGGATGCCCTCCGGCGGCGCTTGCGGCAGCACGGAACCGCCGGTGACCGGGCCGGGAAGCTCGATCCCGGCGAGGGAGGCGTACCGAGGTGCGTCGAGCAGCTTCCCGGGCGGCAGCGCACGCAGGCAGGCCGCCGCGGTGGCACGGTCCCGGCAGCCGTGCGCCGCCGCGTACGCGACGCTCGCCTTTTCTGCGTCCGCCAACGTCGCCTGCTGCCCGCAGGGTCCACTTTGGACGATCGCGGCGCGGAACAGCCCGCGCGAGCCGGGGGCCACCAGGTGATCGCAGACCGACATCCCGCCCGCGGACTCCCCCGCGATGGTCACCGCGGCCGGGTCCCCGCCGAAGGCCGCGATATTGTCGCGCACCCAGAGCAAGGCCTGCTGCTGGTCGAGGAACCCGTAGTTGCCCGGCTGCGTATCGAGCGCCGGATCGGCGAGGAAGCCGAGCGCACCCAGACGGTAGTTGATCGTGACCACGACCTCGTCTCCGCGGGTCGCCAGGCGCCGCGCGTCGTACCGGTCGCCGCCGCCGTTGACGAACGCGCCGCCGTGCAGCCAGACCAGCACCGGACGGGAGGCGGACCCGGCAGCCGGGGTCCAGACGTTCAGGGTGAGGCAGTCCTCGCTCGTCGCCGTGGCCCCGGCCGGTGCCTGGGGACAGCGTGGGCCGGGTTTCGTCGCGTCCCGCTCCCCCGGCCACGCCGCGGCGGGCGCCGGCGGCTGCCACCGCCGCTCACCGACCGGCGGAGCGGCGTAGGGAATGCCTTGGAACAGGCGGTGATCCGGGGCGGCCGTGCCCCGGACGAGTCCCGAGGCCGTGCGCACCACGTCGCCGACCCGTCCGACGGCCGCGTCCGAGGCCACGCAGGCCGAGGCGGCCAGCGCCAGCACGAGCCCCAGTACCGCCGGCAGGCCTCGCCGTACCGCGCCGAAAACCGCCTCCACCACCGGCGGGACGATACCGGGCCGGTTCACCCGGCCGGGCGAGGGATCAAGAGAGAGGTCAACCGCGGCGGTACAGGTCGTTGACCGGCTTCGCGGTGACGAAGACTTCTTCACGCGGCGAGCGGGACTGCCCCGCAACAGTGCGGGCGACGCTCGTCAGGGGGCCGAAAGGCCGGAAACCGGCCGCGGAATGCACACGCCATTGTTCGGCCCGACCTGCGGAACGCTGGAGGCGTCCCGGCCGTCATACCTGCCCCATCGCCCGGTCGCCGCAGGGCCGAAAACCCCCGCGCGACCGGCCGGAGCCGCATCTCGGGCGAGAATGGTCAGTCGCGCATGGCCAGTTTCGACAGTTCCCGGTCGAAGTCGAACCAGAGTGCCTCGTCACCGAAGGGCACCTCGTCGTAGGTACGGTCGAGGAAATCGGCCAGTTCGGCCGCCTCGGCCTCCAGCACGGCGGACCCGTCCGGCGCGTTCAGCTCCACCAGGACCTGGCTCTCGTCGGCGGCGGGCCGCACCCGGACGTCGCCGTCCCCGGCGGGCGCCAGCAGGCCGTCGGCGAGCAGATCCCGCCCGAACAGCCAGCGCACCACCCCGGTGCCGGCGTGGTAGCCGACGGACACCGCGTACGGGTCCGCCGCGTCGTACTCCAGGTCGGCACGCACCGGGAGCGGAACCGCACCGAACGTACGTAGTCCGAAAATGACCGTCGCGCGGACGACCGGTGGCTCGATACCCATGTCCGCCACCTCCTTCGCATTCACCGGTTTACTTTTGAGTTTCTCCTTTCATAAGTAACCCCACGTGAGAGAAGAAGCTGCACCGCTCGCGATCTTTCACCCCTTTGGTGGAGACAGATCTCTCAGATGGTCACCGGGAGGGCAACTAAAACGACACGAACGGGCAAACGCGCGAGCGCTGCGCCGGCCGCGGAGGGCGGCTACCTGCGCCATTCTTCCAGTCGCACGCCGATCCGGGCGGCCGCCACGCGCACCTCCCGCCGCCGGTCGCCGGGCACCGCGTGCACGTGGTTGGCGCCGAAACCGGACAGAAAGGTGGCCGCGGGCACGTCGAGCCGCGCGAACGCGTGCGGCCATTCCGGAGTGGACCGCGAGACCAGCTCGGCGGTGGTGGATTCGTCGAATCGCTCGAACTGGCCGAGCATCAGCTGCAGCCGGTATTCGCCGTCGAGCCGGCTCAGCCGGGCCAGCGTCATTTCGCCCGGCGCGGCGATGTGCTGCACCGAGGCCCCGCCCGCCGGAAAGAAGAACACCTCCGGATAGAGGTGCACCTTCGCCAGGTTCTCCGCCGGATCGTCGCTGCGCGCGGCGAACCAGGTCGCGTGCTGACCGGAGTTGCACAGGTCCCACACGTCCCGGTCCGGGTGGTAGTGCCGCACGTCCGCGAACAGCACCGGCGTCCCGGTGATCAGGTGCAGCAGCTGCATGGTGAGCGCGCCGTCCATGTCCGCCTCGGTGGCCGTAACGTGCACGGGCTTGGGGCCGTTCCAGTCGTACGGGTCGTTGAGCAGGGCCTCGGCGACGTCGGCGGTGGCGAAGTGCTCGGTCAGCTCCGGCTGGGCCTTGATCCCGGAGAAGTCCAGGTGGCGTTCGGCCGCCACGTCGCGTACCGCGAGATAGAGCCGCAGCTGCCGCTCCAGCAGCTCGGGAGTGAGCCGGTCGCCGTCGTAGTGCACCGTGGCGTACCGCTCCAGCCATTCCCGCCCGCGCCCGGCCTCCTTGGCGAGGTCCCCGGACTCCGCCCGGCGCACCAGCTCGTATTGATCGATCTCCTCGACGTCGACGCCGAACGTGCGCATCCACTGGTCGGTGTTGGCGACCGCGGTGTTCATCCCCATCGGACGCCCGCCGAACCGGCCGAACGTCGACCCGCGCAGCGCGGCCACCGCGGCCGCGGCCCGCGCCTGCGCACCGATGTCCTCGATCAGCCCGGCATCGCCGGGAGCGCCCCACAACCGGGTGTGGGTCCGGCCGATCTGGTCCAGCGCGCCGCCCGCGGCGAGCATCCCGACCAGGCCCGGTTCCGCCGGATCGGTGCTCGCGACCAGCAGCAGCGGCCCCGGCGTGGCGTCCGCGGCGAGCATGGTGAAGTGCGGGAACGCCCAGACCGCGTAGTAGAGCACGGTCAGGTCGACGCCCGCCGCGGCGACCGACCGGGCCGCGGCGGTGGCGGTGGTGTTCGTGGCCACCTGCCCGCCGGAGACCACCTCGTGCCCGGCCGCGGCGAGCGCCGCCGCGAAAGCGTCCACTGTGGACTGGATGAATCCGGTGTTGCGGCGGTGCACGTGCTCCCGCCCGTCCGAGACGGCGATCAGGCCGATTCGCGCCATGGTGCTCAGCTCCGGTTCAAGTCGGTGTAGACCTGGGCCGCGTCGGCGCGGGTGACCAGGCGGGTGGGCAGGGTCTGCTGTTTCGGCACCTGCCGGCAATCGAGCAGGAGCTTCTTCGCCGCGGCGATCGCCTCGGCGCCGCCGGTCGGGTAGACGAAGGTGGCCGAGAGCCGTCCGGCCTCCACGGCCTTGATCCCGCCTTCGGGTACCGGCAGGCCGTCGATCCCGGTGATCGGCAGATCGGCCCGCCCGGCGTTCTGCGCGGCGATCCGCGCGCCCTCGGCCATCGGGTCGTTCGCGGAGAACAACGCCTGCGCGTCCGGATGCGCCTTCAGCAGCGCGTCGGCCTGCTGCTGTCCCTTGTCCCGCAACCAATCCGCATCCGCGGTTCCGGCCACGGTGATGCCGTGCCCGGCGATGCCCTGGTCGAAACCGTCGCTGCGTTCCTTGGCCGGTGTGGACCCGGCGAGCCCCTTCAGCTCCACCACTTTCCCGCCGTGAGGCAGCAGGGTGTCCGCGAAGAACCGGCCGGCCTGACGGCCGATGTCCACGTTGTCCGCGCCGATGAACGAGGTGTAGCCCTCGCCGTCCACCTTGCGGTCGAGCACCAGTACCGGAATGCCCTGCGCGTACGCCTTCTGCACCACCGCGGTCAGCGGCGTGGCCTCGTTCGGGCTGATGATCAGCAGGTCGATGCCCTGGGTGAGGAAGGTGTTGACCTGCTCGACCTGTTTCGCGTTGTCCTGCGCGGCATCGGCGAAGTGCACGCTGAACCGGCCGACGCCGGCCGCGGCCCGGCGGATGTCGTCGTTCATCCGGACCCGGTAGGGCTCGGCGAGGTTCGCCTGGCTCATCCCGATGGTGTACTTGCCGCCGGTGCCCTGGCAGGCCCGGGCCGACGCGCCGCCCGCCGAAGCCGCGCCGGGCGCGTTCTCGTGCGTGGTGCCGCAGGCGGCGAGGGCCGAGACGAGGACCAGTCCGGCGAGGGCCGCCCCGTGGCGGGTGGTTGCGGACATGCGTTCCCCTTTCCGACACGTGCTCACGCGATGGCCGGGCGCAGCCGTTGCACACCCGCGGCGAGCACGATCACCACGCCGACCACGATCAGCTGCACGTTCGAATCGATGTCGTTGAGCTGGAGGATGTTGTCGAGCACACCGACCAGCAGCGCGCCGGCCACGGTGCCCGACACCGAGCCACGCCCGCCGGTGAGGCTGGTGCCGCCGATCACCACAGCGGCGATCGCGTTCAGCTCGTAGCCGGTGCCGTCGTTCGGGCCGCCGAAGTTGAGCTGCCCGGCGTGCACGATGCCGGCCACCGCGGCGAGCAGCCCGCACAGCCCGAAGACCAGGATCTTCACCCGGGTGACCGGCACCCCGGACAGCACGGCGGCCTTTTCGTTGCCACCGATCGCATACACGTGCCGGGAGAACGCACTGGACCGCAACAGCAGCACGGCCAGCGCGGCGATGGCGGCGAAGATCAGCGCCGGGATCGGCACCACACCGCCGAAAGTGCGCTCGCCCAGCAGCGAGAACGGCACGGGCGCCTGGCCCGGCCCGTCACCATAGGTGATCGACACGCCCTCGCCGCCGGACCACATCCGGGCCAGCCCCCGCGCGATCTGCATCCCGGCGAGCGTGACGATGAACGCCTGGATCCGGAACCGCGCGCTCGCGATCCCCTGCACCACCCCGAAGACCAGGCCCATCGCGAGGACCGTCAGCACCCCCGGCACCAGCCCCCAGCCGGAGGTGAGCAGTTCGGCGGCACCGACGCTGGCCAGCCCGACCACCGAGCCGACCGACAGGTCGATCCCGCCGACCAGGATCACCAGCGTCATGCCGACCGCGATGATGCCGATCTCGGAGATCGCGCGCACCACGTTGAACAGGTTCTGACTGTCCAGGAACACCAGGTCCCCGCCCCAGTGCGGGGAGAACACGATCGCCGCCGCGAACACCAGTACCAGCCCGAAGACGCTCTGGAACCGGAACACCACGGCCAGGGCGCCCCGCGCGGTCATCGCGGCCCTCCCGCCGGTATCTCGCCCATCGAGGCGGCGAGCAGATCCGCCTCGCCCGCCATCGCCGTGTCCAGTTCGGCCACGCTGCGTCCGTCGCGCAGCACCACCACCCGGTCGCACATCCCGACCAGCTCGGCGGGCTCGGACGAAGCGAGCAGCACACCGACGCCGGTCCGCGCGGTCTCGCCGAGCAGCCGGTAGATCTCCGCCTTCGCCCCCACGTCCACGCCGCGGGTCGGCTCGTCGAGCAACAGCAGCGAAGGCTCGGTCAGCAAAGCCCGGCCCAGCACGACCTTCTGCTGATTCCCGCCGGACAACGAGCCGACCGGGACGGACAGCGAATCCGCGCGCACCCCCAGCCGGTCCGCCGCGCCCTTCGCCGCGTCGCGCTCGCGGCGGGCGGACACCAGCCCGAACCGGGCCAGCCTGTCCACAATGGACAGCACGGTGCCCGCCACCGCGGAATGCTCCAGCGCGAGCCCGGCGGTCCGCCGGTCCTCGGGCACGAACGCCATCCCGGCACGCAGCGCGCGACGCGGAGACCATGGCCGGAATTCCTTGCCACGCACGAAGATTCGCCCACGCACCGCGATAGCACCGGACGCCCCGTACAGGGCTTCGAGCAGCTCGGTGCGCCCCGCGCCGAGCAATCCGGCGAGCCCGACGATCTCCCCGGCCTTTACCGACAACGTGATCCCGTCCGGCTCGCGGCGCCCCGGTCGCGAGCGCACGGCGAAATCCTCCACCCGCAACACGTCGTCCGTTCCGACACTGGATCCATTGGCGGCGCGGAACATCTGGTCCACCGGCCGGCCCACCATCGCCTCCGCGGCCCGTTCCGCGGTCAGCTCCCAGGCCGCGAACTCGGCGACCACCGCGCCGTTGCGCAGCACCGTGGCGCGGTCGGCGATCCGGCCGATCTCGTCCATCCGGTGCGACACGTAGACGATCGCCACCCCGTCCCGGCGCAGCTGCCCGACCACGGCGAACAGCCGGTCGACCTCACGCGGCGAAAGCGCCGACGTGGGCTCGTCCATGAGCAGGATCCGGGCATCCAGCGAGAGCGCCTTGGCGATGGTGACCAGCTGCTGCTCACCGGTGCGCAGCCGGTCCACCGGGACCCGCGGATCGAGATCCACCCCGCACCGGGCGAGCACCCGCCGGGTCCGCGCGGCCATCCGGCGCCGGTCCAGCGTGCCCCGGCGGGTGTGCGGCTCCCGGCCGAGGAACACGTTCTCCGCCACGGAAAGCGCGGGGACCAGGTCCAGCTCCTGGTGGATCATCGCGACCCCGGCGCGGCGCGCGTGACCGGGGCGGGTGAACCGGACCGGCCTGCCGCCGATCCGGACCACCCCGGACCCGGGCGCGACCTGCCCGGAGAGGATCTTCAGCAGGGTGGACTTGCCCGCCCCGTTCTCCCCGAGCAGGGCGTGCACCTCCCCCTCGCGCACGGTGAGATCCACCGAGCGCAGCGCACGCACCCCGCCGTAGGTCCGCCCGACACCGGCCAGCTCGACCAGCACTCCGCCGTCGCCCATGACCAGCCCCCCGGCCGTGCCCGCGTCGGGAAATCGATTACCGACGTAAGGTAGGGGTGACCCGATGGTGTGTCAAGGGTCACAAGGAAGCGTGACCGGCGGGGCCCCCGCCCGGACCGCTCCGGAGGTCGCCGGACACCGGGGATTCAGCCGATCGTCACACGCCCGCCGCGCCATGGTTCATACCCACGTGATTTGTGGCATACCGCTCGTGAAACGGGCTTGCGGGCCGGTGTCCGCAGGAGGATTTGGCGGGTTCCTACAATCCGGCAGGCGCGGCGTGCGTCATCCGGAACAGTGCGCCGAGCGGTGCCCTAGGAGCAGTGTGTAAGACGGCACAGGCGGTGGCCCGGCAAGCCGGGCGGCGCCGCCGCGCGTGGTGTTCCGGGGTTATTTTGGGAGGCTCAGTCCGTGTTCAGTCGTGTCGCCATCGTCAACCGCGGGGAGGCCGCGATGCGGCTGATCCATGCGGTCCGGGATCTCTCCGCGGAGACCGGTGAGCGGATCGAGACGATCGCGCTCTACACCGACGCGGACGCCACCGCGACGTTCGTGCGTGAGGCCGACGTCGCCTATCCGCTCGGGCCCGCGTCCGCCCGCCCGTACCTGGATCTGGCCAAGCTGGAGACCGCGCTGGCCGAGACCCGGGCCGACGCGGCCTGGGTCGGCTGGGGCTTCGTGGCCGAGGACCCGGCGTTCGCGCAGCTGTGCGAGAAGCTCGGGATCACCTTCGTCGGGCCGAGCGCGGACGCGATGCGCCGGCTCGGGGACAAGATCGGCGCCAAGCTGATCGCCGAGGAGGTCGGTGTCCCGGTCGCGCCGTGGAGCGGCGGCGAGGTGTCCACCCTCGAAGAGGCGCTGCGCGCCGGCGAGCGGATCGGCTACCCGCTGATGCTCAAGGCCACCGCGGGCGGCGGCGGGCGCGGCATCCGCAAGGTGTCCTCGGGCGAGGAGCTGGCCGAGGCCTACGAACGCACCAGCCAGGAGGCGCTGCGCGCGTTCGGCAGCGGCGTGGTGTTCCTGGAGCGGCTCGTCACCGGCGCGCGGCACGTCGAGGTCCAGGTGATCGCCGACGGCGACACGGCGTGGGCGCTCGGCGTCCGCGACTGCTCCGTGCAGCGCCGCAACCAGAAGATCATCGAGGAGTCCTCCTCGCCGGTGCTCGCCCCGGCGCAGACCGCGGAGCTGAAGGCCTCCGCCGAGCGTCTCGCGGTCGCGGTCGGCTACCGCGGCGCGTGCACCGTGGAATTCCTCTACCACCCGGGCGAGAAGCTGTTCGCTTTCCTGGAGGTCAACACCCGGCTCCAGGTGGAGCACCCGATCACCGAGCTGACCACCGGCACCGACCTGGTCCGGCTGCAGCTGCACGTGGCCGGCGGCGGGAAGCTGACCGGCCCGCAGCCGGCCGAGGCCGGGCACGCGGTGGAGGCCCGGCTCAACGCCGAGGACCCGGACCGCGACTTCGCCCCCTCCCCCGGCCGGATCGCGCGGCTGCTGCTGCCCGCCGGGCCGGGCATCCGCGTGGACACCGGGGTGAGCGAGGGCGACACCATCCCGGCCGACTTCGACTCGATGATCGCCAAGATCATCGCCTACGGCGCCGACCGGGACCAGGCGCTGGCGCGGCTGCGCCGGGCGATGCGCGAGACCTCCGTGCTGATCGAGGGCGGCGCGACCAACAAGAGCTTCGTGCTGGACCTGCTCGACCAGCCCGCGGTGCTCGACGCGAGCGCGGACACCGGCTGGATCGACCGCGTCCGCGGCGAGGGCGGGCTGGTCACCACCCGGCATTCCGCGGTGGCGCTGGCCGCCGCGGCGATCGAGGCCTACCAGGACGAGGAGGAGGCCGGCCTGCAGCGGCTGCTGTCCACCGCGCACGGCGGCCGTCCGCAGGCGCGGCACGAGAGCGGCCGTCCGCTGGATCTCAAGCTGCGCGGCGTGTCCTACCGGGTCACCGTGGCCCGCATCGGGCCGAAGCGGTTCCGGGTCGGCCTCAGCGGCGGCGGCGAGGTGCACCCGGCCGACGTCGAGATCGAGCGCTTCGATGAGCACAGTGGCCAGATCACCGTGAACGGCACCCGGTTCCGGCTGGTCATCGGCACGCACGGGCCGACCCACCTGGTCGAGGTCGACGGCGTGACGCACCGCGTCAGCCTCGACGAGGGCGGCGTGGTCCGCTCCCCGGCCCCCGCGCTGGTGGTCGCCACCCCGCTCGCGACGGGCGACGAGGTCGAGGCCGGCGCCCCGGTGCTCGTGCTGGAGAGCATGAAAATGGAGACGGTGCTGCGCGCGCCGTTCCGCGCCCGCGTCAAGGAACTGCCGGTGTCGGTGGGCAGCCAGGTGGAGACCGGCGCCCCGCTGCTGCGGCTCGAACCGCTCGCCGAGGACGACGTGGCCGAAACCGTGGAGCAGGCCCAGATCGCGGAGATCGACCTGCCCGCCGAACCCGCCGTGACCGCGCGGGTCCGGGCCGAGCGCGGCCGGGGCGACCTGGCCGGGCTGCTGCTCGGCTTCGACGCGGATCCGCACGACGAGGGCCGCGTGCTCGCCGGGTACCTGGCCGCGCGCGCCGAGCCGGACGCGGGCCCCGCGATCGTGCACGAAGTGGCGCTGCTGCGGATGTTCGCCGATCTGTCCGAGCTGAGCCGCACCAAGCCCGCGGCCGACGATCTCGGCGGGACCGGCCACGTGCACAGCTCGCGCGAGTACTTCCACACCTACCTGCAGAGCCTGGACGTGGAGCGGGCCGGGCTGCCGGAGAAGTTCCAGGCCCGGCTGCGCCGCGTACTCGCCCACTACGGCGTGAGCGAGCTGGACCGCACGCCGGAGCTGGAGGAGGCGGTCTTCCGCATCTTCCTGGCCCAGCAGCGGTCGGCCGGCGACGTCGCGATCGTGTCCGCCCTGCTGCGGGCCTGGCTGACCGAGGCCCCGCCGACCGGCGCGCTGCGCGAGGAGGCCGGCCTGGCGCTGGAGCACCTGGTCGCGGCCACCCAGCTGCGGTTCCCGGCGGTCAGCGACCTCGCCCGCGGGGTGGTCTTCCGCTGGTTCGCGCAGCCGATGCTGCGCCGGGCGCGCGCGGAGGTGTACGCGGACGTACGCGGGCATCTGCGGCACCTGGACAGCAACCCGGACGCGGCGGACCGCCCGGAGCGGATCGCCGCCATGGTGGCCAGCTCCGAGCCGCTGGTCCGGCTGCTGGGCCAGCGCATCGGGCGGCCCGGCGCCGATCCGGCGCCGCTGCTGGAGGTGCTGACCCGGCGCTACTACGGCAACAAGACCCTGTCCGAGGTGCGCGGCCGCACCGTGACCGGCTGCGCGTTCGTCACCGCCGAGCACAGTGAGCCGGCGCGGGTGCTCACGACCGCGGTCGACTTCCCGCAGCTGCCGGACGCGACGCGGGCGCTGGCCGAGCTGTCCGCGGACGCGACCGGCCCGGTCGTCGCGGACGTCTACCTGCGCTGGGCCGACCAGCCCGACGGCGACGCGATGGCCGCGCGGCTGGAAACGGCGCTCGCGGCGCAGCCGCTACCCGCGCCTCTCGGCCGGATCACCGCCACGGTGGCCGGTGGCGGCGGCGCGGTGATGCACCACCACTTCACCTTCCGCCGCACCGGCGAGGGCGCCTTCGCCGAGGACCGGCTGATCCGCGGGCTGCACCCGCGGGTGGCCGCGCGGATGCAGCTGGAGCGGCTGCAGGAGTTCGACCTGACCCGGCTGCCGTCCGCGGACGAGGAGGTGTACCTGTTCAACTGCGCCGCGAAGACCAACCCGGCCGACGAGCGGCTGGTCGCGATGGCGCAGGTGCGCGACCTCACCCCGCTGCGCGAGACGGACGGGCGGCTGGTGGCGCTGCCCGCGGCCGAGGACGTCCTGGCCGCGTGCCTCACCGCGATCCGCTCCGTGCAGTCGCAGCGCCCGGCCCGGAAACGCTTCGACACCAACCGGATCGTGGTCTACGTGTGGCCGCCGAGCGAGCTGACCACCGAGGAGCTGCACCTGCTCGCCTCGCGGGTGCTGCCCACCACGGCGGGCGCCGGGCTGGAGGAGATCCTGTTCCTGGCGCGCCGCCGGAACCCGGAGACCGGGGAGCTGACCGACGTCGCGGTGACCATCCGCAACGAGGTCGGCTCGGGCGCGCGGCTCACCGTCGGCACCCCCGATCCGGAGCCGGTGCAGCCGCTGGACGACTACCGGCAGAAGGTGCTGCGGGCCGCCCGGCGGGACACCGTCTACCCGTACGAGCTGACCGAACTGCTCGCCGGCGCGGGCAGCTTCGCCGAGCACGATCTCGACGACACCGGCGCGCTGGTGCCGGTGGACCGGCCGAAGGGCGGCAACACGGCGGGCATCGTCGCCGGGGTGGTCAGCACGCCGACCGCGCGGGTGCCCGAAGGCGTCCGGCGGGTGGTCCTGCTCGGTGACCCGACCAAGGCGCTGGGCGCGCTCGCCGAGCCCGAGTGCGCGCGGATCATCGGCGCCCTCGACCTCGCCGAGCGGCTGCGGGTGCCGGTGGAGTGGTTCGCGCTCTCGGCCGGGGCGAAGATCTCCATGGACTCCGGCGTGGAGAACATGGACTGGATCGCCGCCGCGCTCAAGCGGATCGTCGAGTTCACCCAGGACGGCGGCGAGATCAACATCGTCATCTCCGGGATCACCGTGGGCGGCCAGCCGTACTGGAACGCCGAGGCGACGATGCTCATGCACACCAAGGGCATCCTGGTGATGACGCCGGACTCGGCGATGGTGCTCACCGGCAAGCAGTCCCTGGACTTCTCCGGTGGCGTCTCCGCGGAGGACAACTTCGGCATCGGCGGATACGACCGCGTGATGGGCCCGAACGGGCAGGCGCAGTACTGGGCGCCGGACCTGGCGGGTGCCCGTGACGTGCTGATGGCGCACTACGACCACGCCTACGTCGTGCCCGGCGAGCCCGGCCCGCGCCAGGCCGTCACGAACGACCCGGTGACCCGGGACATGTCGGCCTACCCGCACGCCATCCCCGGCAGCGAGTTCACCCGCGTCGGCGACATCTTCTCGGCCGAGCACAACCCGGACCGGAAGAAGCCGTTCGACATCCGCACCGTGCTGCGCGCACTGTCCGATCAGGACCATCCGGTACTGGAACGCTGGGCGGGCATGGCGGACGCGGACACCGCGGCGGTGCAGGACGCGCACATCGGCGGACGGCCGGTCTGCCTGGTGGGCATCGAGTCGAAGCCGGTGCCACGGCGCGGGTTCCCGCCCAACGACGGGCCGGACACCTACACCGCGGGCACGCTGTTCCCGCGCTCGTCGAAGAAGGTGGCGCGCGCGATCAACGCGGCCAGCGGCAACCGTCCGCTGGTGGTGCTGGCGAACCTGTCGGGCTTCGACGGCTCGCCGGAGTCGATGCGGAAGCTGCAGCTGGAGTACGGCGCGGAGATCGGCCGCGCGGTCGTGAACTTCCGGGGCCCGATCGTGTTCACCGTGATCTCCCGCTACCACGGCGGCGCGTTCGTGGTGTTCTCCAAGGCACTCAACCCGAACATGACGGTGCTGGCGCTGGAAGGCTCGTTCGCCTCGGTGCTGGGCGGTGCCCCGGCCGCCGCGGTGGTGTTCGCCGGTGAGGTCAACACCCGCACCGCGAACGACCCGCGGGTGAGCGGGCTGCAGGCCCTCGTCGCCGAGGCGGGCGGCGCGGAACGGGCCGCCCGCGCGGCCGAGCTGGCCGAGGTGCGGGCCACCGTCCGCGCCGAGAAGCTCGGCGAAGTGGCCGCGGAGTTCGACCGGGTGCACAGCATCGAGCGCGCCGTGGAGGTCGGCTCGGTGGACGCGATCGTGAGCGTGGCCCAGCTGCGGCCGCGGATCATCGAGGCGATCGAGCACGGCCTGAAGCGCTGACCCGGTCTCGGGCAAAGCTGTGAAGGGTCCCTTCACAGCCCCAGCGTCCAGGGTCCCGGCAAAGTTGGTCGAGGACCCGTGATCAGCAGAGAGAGCCGTGGCTGCCCGACCGGTTTCGGGTCCGTGAGGGTGCCCCTGACGGA